>CAYVOE010000399.1:0-4965 GCA_964452795.1 uncultured Nitrospiraceae bacterium | reverse complement strand
AATCCATCGCCTCGGGCAAGCCTGAGGTAGAGATCGCCAATGCCAAGAGCATGTTCAACTTCTAGGGCCGTCGTAGGAAGGCATTCCCGTTCGGCCCCGGCGGCCGCCCGACTCCGAGGGCCGCGGTCCCGGGACTGCGGGGCCCGTCCCGGCGTCGACCCAGACGGTCCCGGCGCCGTCGAAGACCATGCGCGTCTCGCGATAGCCGGTGGGAGAGAGCACGTGCCGCCAGGTGAGCCGATGGAGCGCGATACGATAGGTCAGGTGTCCCGACCACGCGACCACCGATTCCGGGTCGAAGTCGATGTCGCCGGAATCGTCTCCCAGTTCCACGACCATCGACGCGCCTCGCAGGGCCGCCACCGCCGTGCCCGCGCCCCGCAAGGCGACCGCGGGCCAGCCTCCCATCGTCGAGAGCGGTATGCGGCGCACGAAGTGAGCCTTGAATTCGAGGCCGTCTTCGAAGGCTATCAGCCGGTGCAGCCGGACGGTGAGCGGCGCGTCGGGCGTCACCGCGACCGAGACCAGGCGGAGGCCGCCCCCCGCGAGCACCCCCTCTCCGTCGCGGCGCGCAAAGGTGCGGTGGCGCAGCGAGTAGCCACGCGCCCAGCGGGTCCAGGGGCCGCCCTCGGGATCCCGCTCGTGCCGGAAGCCGCCTCGCGCCACCGCCAGGCACCCGCGACGGACCCACCAGGAACCTTGAACGGAAAGAAGGTGCGGGCCTTCGGACCCGGAGGAGTCGCCGCGGTCCGGGCCGAGAGACTGAGGGTCGTTGGTCATCGAAGAGGTTTCCGCCGAGGTCCCTGTCACATCGCCATTGTAGAAGCCGCCGGCCGCCCGTTCAAAGGCAGGCGGGTAGCCAGAAGCAGCAGGTAGACGGAGAACGATCGTATGCATGCTACCGATCGCCTGGACGTCCGGGCCGAGCCGCGCGCGCTCGAAACGGTCCGCCAATGGGTCGAAGACTGTTCGGTGCGCCATGACCTGCCCGAAAGCATCGTCGGGCCCCTCAACCTCATTCTCGAGGAGCTCGTGGCCAACGTCATGGAGCACGGCAAGACGCCCGAGGGGGGAGTGGTCCCCATTCCCATTCACATCGAAATGGACGTGACCGACGCCTTTGTCGAGTTGCGCGTCGCCGACGCCAGCGCGCCCTTCGATCCCCGAGACCGGGACGACCCCGACCTCTCCGGCGATCTCGAGGACCGGCCCATCGGCGGGCTCGGTCTCTACTTCGTTCGCGAGATGAGCGACAGCCTCGAGTACGAATACAAGAACGGCTGGAATGTCTTCCGCCTCCGGAAGGCGCTGAGCCAGGGGAAGCCCGCATGAACATCGACGTTTTCTCCCGCGAGGAGCGGGGCCATTCCATCATCGCCGCCAAGGGCCGGCTCGACGGCCTCACCGCCGACAGCTTCATCCAGGAGGTCCAGCGTCTCATCGGCGACGGCAAGGGCAGCTATATCCTCGACTTTGCCGAAGTGCCTTATCTGAGCAGCGCGGGGCTCCGAGGCATCCTCATCCTGGCAAAGCAGGTGCGGCAGGCAGGCGGCAGCCTGGCCTTGTCGTCGCCCACGCCCATGGTCAAGGACGTGTTCAACATGGCCCGGCTGGCCAGCGTGGTGCCCATATTCGACGCCCTCGAAGATGCCCTGGCCTCGCCGACCCCGCCCGCCTGACGGATGACCCCGGCAGCCTGCGCGTTTTTCGGAACCCGGTTCGACGGTCGCCCACTAAGGAGAACATATTCATGAGCACGGTAGATCAAGTACAAGCCCTCCTGACGGAATTGGGCAAGCGCATCGAGCTTCCCGACCTCACCCTCGACGAGGACGGCTATGCCGCCATCGGCGTGGACGGGAAGTACCTCGTCCATGTTCAAGCCGACGCCCGGGGAGGCAACCTCGTCCTCTTTTCGGAGATTGGCCATCTTCCCGAGGATCGTGCCGGCGAGCTCGCTCTGAAGCTGCTCGAAGCCAACCTGTTCTGGAAAGACACCGGCGGCGGCACCCTCGCCCTGGAACCCGGCAGCCGCGCCGTCGTCCTCGCCTACCAGGAAGCGGCCGGTCCCATGGAGTACGCCCGGTTCGAGCAACTGCTCCAGGGGTTCACCAACGCCGTTGAACACTGGACCACGACCTTCTCCGATTGGCAGAACGGCGGGGCCGACCCGTCGGACGCCCCCTCGTCCGACGCCGCGGGCGGCATGGCCGGCATACGGGTCTGACCCCGAGAAGGAGGCATATCATGGGAATGGACATCGGACAGTATCGCCAGGCGGCCGATGCGGGCGCCGGCCGGGTCGTCCTGGGGGACGGGAAACTCGACGCGCGCACCGGGTTCTCCGCCTTCGTCGACGCGGGTCAACGGTTCTTCGGCAAGGTCTTTTCCTCGCTCAAGAAGAACCAGATCGCCCAGAATCAGAAGACCCTCAAAGAGTTCCGCAGCACCCTGACCCGCACCTACGGCGAAGGCATCGCCCTCGAGGCCTTCAACCAGCACATCGGCGCCGTGCACGCCGACAAGGGCAAGCCCCTGTCGTCCCGTGCCATCGAACGCGTCCTCCTAACGGCGGATCAGGCGGCGACGCGCGATGCCGCCAAGGCCATGTACGCGCCCAACGTGTCCGGTCGCAGCGTGGTCGAGTTGCTCGACGAGCTCCACGACCTGCCCGACGACCGGGTGAAAGACGCCCTGCACAACGCCGTCTCGAACCTGGGATTCACCCTCGATCTGCTCTCGGAATCGCCCGCCGGCCCCGAAGACGTGAACGACTACCTCAAGGTGGCCCAGGGACAGCTTGCCGTGCTCAAGGACAACCTCGAACGGCTCGAGGGCATGAAAGACGTGCCCGAATCGGCCGAGAAAGCCCTGGCCTCCACCAAGAAAGAGCTCAAGACCCAGATCGACCAGCTCGAAACCAAGGTCAACTACGTCGAAAACTTCCGCGGCAACGATCCGCTCAGCGAGAAAGCGGTGAAGAATTTCCAGAAGCTCTGGTATGACGCCGCCATCGCGGTCGTGAAGGATGAGGCCGAGTTCCAGGGGTACCGCGGCCGCGTCGACCGAGCGAATGCCCTCGATAAGTTCGCCGCAGAGCTCGAAAAGGCCCGCGACGGGGGCCCGGCTCCCGACGCCTTCAAGCGCGTTGCCGATCCCAAGGCCGCCCTCAAGGAATTTTCCAAGGACCTTATGGAACAGGTCAATGACAAGTTCAAAGAGCTCGGCGCCGACAGGAGCGACCTCAAGCACCGCCTTGAAAAGGCCCACGTCGACGCCATCAACCACAACCAGCGGTGGGACACCGTCAAGAAGGATGTCCTCTTCGTCAAGGACGGTCAGCAGGTGAAGGCCGAGAGCGAGATCCGGCCCGCCAACGCCCTCGGCAACATCTTCTCCGAGAAATACGAACCGGGGGAGGGCGTCTCGAGCCATACCTTCGACGAAAGCCAGCACACCGTCAACCTCGCCAAGTCCTCGCTGACCCTGCCGGGCAAGGGCGAGGTGTTCAAAGGCTTCCGCCACGGCGTCAACAGCGCCTTCGGCATCAAGGACCCCGAAGTCCGGGCCGAGGCCAATCGCACCCGCGCCACAGAGGCCGTCACCGCCGTCCTCGTATCGGACAAGGACCTCCTCGCCCGAGCCCTCAAAGGCGAGAAGGTCAGTGTGCCCATGACGTCCATCTCCCTCCTCACCCCGGACGACGTCCGCGGATTCATCAACGACGTTACCGGCAAGATGAAGCACGAAAACGAGCGACGCCAGCTCCTCGAGCAGATCGAGGCCTGGGAGGCGCTGGACGGCCAGGAGGTCACGCTCCAGGTTCTCGATGAAGAGGGGAAGATGCAGAACGTCACGGTCAAGCCGGACATCATCGCATTCAACTTCGGCGTCAACGCCGGCGCCGTGGACAATAGCGCCACCGACCTCATCGGCGGCTGGGCCTTCTCCGATACCATTAACAAGCCCAACCTGGAGCGCTTCCTGGGCAGCACGAAGCCCGGCGACCCCATCGGCGGCCGGATCGGCGAGTTCCTCAAGAAGAGCAATGACCCCGAGAAGAACAAGATCGTCAAAGAGCTCGCCGAACAGACCCGCCAGATCTGGCAGGACAAGTCCTACATGAAGATGGGGCACGACCCCTACAAGATGCCCGCTCGCCTGGCGATCCTGGCCCACCTTGTCCAGGGGAATCCCCTGTGGAACTGCAAGAGCGGCAAGGACCGGACGGGCGAACTCGATGACGAGATCAAGTTCCTCGTCGCCCAAATCACCCTCACCGGCAAGGTGCCCAAGCCCGATCAGGAGCTCAGCCTCGAGGACCAGCGCATATTCCGCGAATTTGCCCTCAACACCGGCAACCACGATTTCCAGGGCTACAACGCCACCATCGCCGGCTACAAGACGGAGGGCGTCGACGCCATTACCGAGCGGGTCGGCGATGCTGCAGGCCGCGAACGCCACCGCGGCGGCTCCCCCTACGTCAAAGGCTGATCGCCGCAGGCCCTCGACATCGTTGAGAAGGAAGCACCACCGGCCCCATTCGTCGGATTCCCTCCGGCGGATGGGGCCGAAACATATTGCACTGGCGGGGACGACGCTTTCGTCAGACCGGGGCTTCCCCCAGGACGCGGCGCGCCGCTTCGCCCGTCGTAACCCCGAGATCTCCCGCCCGCCGCCGCAGGTGATCGAAGGCCTGCCCCTCGGTCATTCCGTCCTGGCGCGCAAGAAATTCCTTGGCCCGCGCCACCACCCGACGGTCTTCGAAGGCCTGGTCCACGTCGCCGTCCTCTTCGAGCAGTATCTGAAACTCGCCGAAGCGTCCCATGGCGCTTCGGATCACGTTCTTGAGGTCCGGCGCGCTGAAAGGTTTGATGAGATAGGCGCCGACGCAGCGGGTTTCCATCTCGACCACGTCTTTGAACCGGTCGAAACCCGTTACGAACACGGCCGGTATCACCACCT
>CAYVOE010000398.1:0-4973 GCA_964452795.1 uncultured Nitrospiraceae bacterium | reverse complement strand
AACCTCTTCCTCATCGAAGACTGTGCCCACCAGCACGGCTCGTTCTGGAAAGGCAAAGGCGTGGGTTCGCTGGGCGATGTCGGCTGTTTCAGCTTCCAGGAAAGCAAGGTGATCTCGAGCGGCGAGGGCGGGTTCAACACCTGCCGCGACAAGAAGGTCTTCGAGCGCCTCTATTCGCTGCGGAACTGCGGCCGCGGATGGCAGGACGACATGCGGAACACCCTCCAGTCGGGCAACTTCCGGATCACCGAATGGCAGGCGGTGATGCTTCTGGGCGGCCTGCGCCGACTCGAACGACAGGTGAAGAAGCGCGATCAGAACGCCCAGTACCTCAACGGCCTCCTGGCGGAGATTCCGGGTGTGGAGCCCCTGCGCCGCCGCAAGGAAGTCACCCAGCAGAGCTACTTCAACTTCGCGTTCCGCATCGAGACCGACGGCCGCGACGGCGTCAGCAACGCCGAGATCTGCCGCGCCCTCAACGCCGAGCTGCACATGCCGGGCTACTGCGAGTTCGAGCCGCCCTACGCGCCCTTGAACCGGTGCCCCCTGTACAAACCCCACACCAAGAAGCGCCACCACATCAGCGACGAGTACTGGAAAGAGATCGACCCGCGCCGGTTCAGCCTGCCCGAGGCCGAGAAGCTCCACTTCGTCAACGGCATCACCTTCCACCAGAGTGCGCTCCTGGGCACCAAGGCCGACATGCGCGATATTGCCCGGGCGGTGCGGAAGGTCCTGGAAAACGTCGACGAACTGCGCAAGATGAAGAAGAAAAGGTAGGGGTTAGGGCCCCTCCTTTCGAGATTGCGGCGCTTCCCGGCTTTGTCGTCTCGTCGCTACGAGGCGGGGGCCGAAAGGGTGTCGCGGGGCACGAGCCGCAGCAGGATCATGCCCCCGATGAAGAATCCCATGAGCAGCCACAGGCCGACGCCGTAGCCGTACCAGGCCGCCACGGGACCGAACACGAGGGGGCCCAGGGCGCCGCTGGCCTTGTTGACCAGCGCCAGGAATCCGAAGTATTGCCCCATGTTTTCGGAGCCCGCGAACCGGATCAGCAGCGGCCGCGACGCCGTCCAGTACGCCCCCAGCGCCACGCCGCCCAGGCATCCCGCCACCACGAAGGGCGTCAGGGTGTCCACGGCCATCAGGATCGCCAGCACCACCAGCCAGAGGACGCCGGAAAAGAGCAGCACCTTGCGGGGCCCGATCCGGTCCGTCAGCAGGCCGTTGAGGAACGACCCCACCGCGGCTGCCACGGCCATGCCCGCGTAGATGGGCAGGAAATCCTGGGGCGACAGCCCCAGCCGCTCCCCGCTGAAGGTGGAGAGAACCACGATGCCGGCGTGGATGGCGTTGCTGAACAGGAAAGCCGCTCCGAGGAACATCAGGAACCCCGGCACCCGGTGCACGGTCCGCAGGGTGCGTCCGATGGCCCGGAAGGATTCCTTGAGATCCTCGGAAAGGGCGCGGCCCGAGGTCTGCTTCGGTTCCCGAATCACCAGGAAGGGGTACAGCGCGAAGAGCAGGAACAACCCCGCCGTCAGGAGGAAAGTGAGGCGCACCCCTTCCTCGGTGTCGAAGTCGATGCGTCCCCGCAGCAGGAACAATACGGCGATGGAAAAGGGCGTGCCCAGGTAGCCGACGGCCGTGCCCAGCCCGCTCACCGTGCCCCGTTCTCCCTCGGGGGCCAGCTTGGGCAGCAGGGCGTCGTAGACCGCCAGGGCGATGCTGTAGAAGAAGTTCGACACCACCGCCATCGCCAGGGCGCCATAAAGGCCCACGACGCTGGTCGTGGCCGTGGCCGCGCAGCACAGAAGGGTAAAGCCGATGAGAAAAGGCATCCGCCGGCCCATCCGGTCGGACAAGGCCCCCACCACCGGCACCACCAGGACCGAAGCGATGGTCGACAACCCCACCACCGTCCCGATGTGGGCCTCCGTGCCGCCCAGATGGTCCTTTACGAAAGATGGAAAAAACAGTGTGATGAACAGGGCCGAATAGATGGTATTGGCCAGGTCGTAGACGCTCCACGCGAAGACCTGACGCCGCATGCCCGCTTCCGCCATGAACGATACCTCCGATGGCCGTGATAATAGTCGGTTGCGCGGATGAACACGAACCGGGCATAAGTCCCGGCCCTTCCGATGTTTCCGAAAGGGTTTTGCCGATCGTCCGAGGGTGAGCTGCGGACGACGGAAGGGCGGTCGCCGGTTGACTTTCCGGGACCGGGACCCGATCATGGGGTCCGAATCGACGATGGAGGGGGATCCTTTCGTGATTCTCGCCACCTATATCGCCTTCTACGCGGCCATTGCCGTCTATCTGGCGGCCTCGGTGGCGGCGGCGTCTTATCTGTGGACCGCGAGTCAGCGGGCCCTCGTGTCGGCCCAGGGCTGCTCCCTCGGCGCGGCCCTGCTGCTCTTCGGCGCCTTCATCTTGCGCTGGGTCACCTGGAACCGCCTCCCCATGACCAGCCTCACCGACACGCTGACGATCCTCATCCTCATCGCGTCGGCGATCATGCTGGTGCTGGTTCGGGGCGAACAGATGCACGCCATGCTGTCCTTCTACCTGCCGCCCCTGGCGCCCCTGTGCCTGGTGGCCGGCGCGGCAGCCGTCCGCGACTTTCCCGTGCCGCCGCGCGACCTGCCCGAGGTGCTGCTGGCCGTCCACGTGGGCCTGGCCTTCCTGGCGTACGCCCTGTTCTTCGGCGCCAGCCTCACCAGCGTGGCCTACCTGGTCCAGACCCAGCGCCTCAAGAACCGCCGCATCGACGGCCTCTTCCAGAAGCTGCCGTCTCTGGAACGGCTGGACCGGGTCCTCTTCGGGCTTATCAGCTTCGGCTATCCCTTCTTTGTGGTGACCGTGGTGCTGGGGGCCCTGTGGGCCTGGCGCGACAGCGAGCTTCTCAGCGCCACCTGGTGGCTCTCTCCCAAGATTTTCCTGTCCGTCGTCATGGCGGCCTTCTATGCCCTGGCTTTTCACACGCGCCGTCTCGGGCGCCTGCGCGGGCCCAAGCTGGCCTATTTCGTGGTGTGCGGCTTCGCCCTTCTGCTCACCACCTACCTCGCCCTGGCGCTCTTCGACCTCAACACGTACAACTTCTGGGGGGCCTCGACGTGAGCATCGCCGTCGTCGGCCTCAATCACCGGACCTGTCCCCTGGCCCTGCGCGAGGAGCTCCACTTTCCCGCCGAGGCCCTGCCCGACGCGCTGCGCCGCATGCGCGAGCGCCTCGACGGCGCCGGCGTGGCCATCCTCAGCACCTGCAACCGGGTCGAGGTCTACGCCCATCAGACCGCGCCCGACCTGTGCAAACGCATCCGCACGGGCCTCGGCGAGTGGCACAAGGTCCCCGAAGCGCGGTTCCGCGACCACCTCTACAGCTACGAGGACCGGGAGGCCGTCGGCCACTTGTTTCGGGTCGCCTCGGGCCTCGACAGCCTCGTCCTGGGCGAAAACCAGATCCTGGGCCAGGTCCACGATGCCTTCGACGCGGCCCGGGCGGAAGGGACCTCCGACAAGGTCCTCTCGGCCCTGTTCCAGCGGGCCTTCGCCGTCGCCAAGGAGGTGCGCACCCGGAGCGGCATCGCGGCGGGCCGGATCTCCATCGGGTCCGTCGCCGTCGACCTGGCGGCGTCCATCTTCGGCGAGCTGACCGGCAAGACCGTGATGATCGTCGGGGCGGGCAAGATGGGCGAGCTGACGCTGAAGAGCCTGGTGTCGCGGGGGGCCGGCAAGCTCCTCATGGTAAACCGCAACCTCGAGAAGGCGGTGGAGCTGGCCGAAGCCCACGGCGGCGAACCCCTGTCCCTCGAGGCGCTGCCCCAGGCCCTGTCCCGGGCGGACATCGTCATCACCTCGACGGGGGCCTCCCATTACCTGCTGGGCCCGGCCCATTTCGAAGCGGCCCTCAAACAGCGCGGCCAGGCGCCGGTCTTCGTCATCGACATCGCCGTGCCCCGCAACGTGGACCCCTCGGTCAACGGCGTCGACAACGTCTACCTCTACGACGTGGACGACCTCAAGCACGTGGCCGAGCAGAACAAGGAAGCCCGGCGCCGCGAGGTCGACCTGTGCATGCGCATCGTCGACGACCACGTGGACCGCTTCTGGGGCTGGGTGCAGGGCCTGGTGGCGGAGCCCATGATCATCTCCATGGCCGCCGAGCTCAACGCCATCCGCGAGCGCGAGCTGGCCAAGACCCTCAGCGCCCTGCCGGACCTCACCGATGCGCAGCGCGAACAGGTCGAGTACCTGTCCAAACGGCTGGTCAACGCCATCCTGCAACGGCCCATGACCGAGCTCAAGCGCGAAGTCGGCCATCACGACCCCGGCACCGTGCTCCACATCGTCCGCCGCCTCTTCGGAATCAAGGATCCCGTCTGATTCCCCGGTTTCGCGGCTTTGCGGCCGTTTTTCGAGCGCGAGAGGCCCGAAACGGGCGCGGTTTCCTTGACTCGACACGGTGGGTATGGTATTTTCCCGGGAATCTGTCAATAGCGCTCAGGGTGGAGAAATCCGTTGAAATACCTGGTCCTGATCGGGGACGGCATGGCCGATTTTCCGCTCGACGAACTGGGCGGGAAGACGCCCCTGGAAGCGGCGGCTACGCCGGCCATGGACGAAATGGCCCGGTCGGGCGAGTGCGGCCTGTTCTGCCCCATACCCGAAGGGTTGCCGGCGGGCAGCGACATCGGCAACCTGTCGCTCTTCGGATACGACCCTCGCAAGACCTTTTCCGGGCGAGCGCCCATCGAGGCGGCGCGCCAGGGAATCCGGTTGTCGAAAGACCAGGTGGCCTTTCGCTGCAACCTGGTGACCCTCGAAGACGGCGAGATGCGCAGCTTCACGTCCGGGCACATCTCGACGCCCGAGGCGGACGAGCTCATCGCCGCGCTCAACGACACCATCTCCGGCGACGGGTCGGTCCGGTTCCATACGGGCGTGAGCTACCGCCACTTGGCCATCGTG
>CAYVOE010000397.1:0-4973 GCA_964452795.1 uncultured Nitrospiraceae bacterium | reverse complement strand
GGCCCTCGTCGAGGGCAAGGCCGACGCGGCCCTGGCGGCGTCCATCTTCCACTTTGGCGAGTACACCATTCGCGAAGCGAAGGAATACCTGGCGAAGCATGGCGTCCCGGTCCGCACCCTCGCCACGGTGTAGGGGTCGGCGACGCCGCCATCGAAAAAGGGGGGAATCGACCCATGTCCATAGCGCGGCGAGAGTTTATTCGGCGGTCGTTGGCGGGAATGACGGTAGGGGCGCTGGCGGGCGCCGCGGCTCCCGGAGCGGGCGCGCAGGAACCCAAACCTCCCGTTGAACCCTTCTGTTTCTGCGTGGTCGCGGATTCCCACTGCGCCGAGAAGCCCAAGGAAGGGCTCGAGCAGCACGGCGACGGCGTGGCGAAGTTTCTGCTCTGCATCGAGGCCATGGAGCGCATGGACGAAGCGGATCGGCCCGACTTCGTCCTGCTGGCGGGCGACGTCCACCCCGCGGCGCTCCAGGGGCACGAGGAACGGCTTACCTTCCCCATCTACGCGGTGGCCGGAAACCACGAGTCGGCCCGTGAACAGCGCCGCCTCCTGCGGCAGGTGTTCAACATCGGGTTCGAGCGCGACGGCGCCGAATCCGACTACTACAGCTTCGTTCACAAGGGCATGCGGTTCGTGGCGGTCTGCAACGCGGGCGCGGGCGGCGATCACGTCGGCCACTTCTGCTCGGAGGCCATCGTACCTTCGGGCCAGTGCGAATGGCTCGAAGCCGAACTGGCGGAGCCCGAGCGCACGGTGGTGTTCGCCCACATCCCGCCCCATCCCGACGGGGGCGACGCGAACATGTACATCAACCGCAACGACTCCCGCTGGTTCCGCGACCTCGTCGAACGGACCCGGCCCGAAGCGATGTTCTTCGGCCACCTCCACAAGGCCACCCAGGAGTACCGCATCGGCGAGACGCGGTGTTACAACCTCCGTTCCTGCGCGTGGAACTTCGAGCAGGCTCCCCTGGGATTCACGCACGTGCGGGTGACCGAGTCGGGGCTCGACATTCGGGAAGTGGAAACGGCCCGGTATGCGAGCTGAATTGCCGTCGACGGCGACCGAAAATGCGAATAATGCGAACTTCTGTCAATATCAATTGCCGATTCGGCGGAACTGTGGTACACTTCTGACGCAGGTACGGGTCCAATAGCGCCCAGAGCGCCGGACCTTAAGCAATTGGCCTGCACCGGCACAGGACGCGACCCCGACGCGTCCTGTGCTTTTTTGTGATAGTCGGGCGGTTAGACCGCGCCGCGCAGATCGCTCTGGGTGGGGTCGCCGCCGAGGCGCAGGATCTCCTCCTTGTTGTAGCCGTGGGCCTTCAAGGGTTCCGCGATGTCCTTTCGCAGGTCCGGGACGTAGTAGTCGAGAACGCTCCCGGGGCCCTGTATTCGGAACTCGGCAACGTCGCCGGGGATCAGCAGGGCCTGGCCGGGGGCGAGGCGGTGCTCCGACCCGTCGGTGGTCACGGTGAGGTCGCCGTTTCGGACCAGGAGGATATGGAAGGTGTCGCCGCCGGTCCGTCGGGTGCAGGCTTCGGGGATCTCGAGGAGTTCGGCGGCGAAGTAGCGGCACGCGGCCAGGACGCTTCGGGAGACGCCGTCTTCCTCGTACGCCAGGGGCCGGTTCGGCCCCGTATGGGTCGATCCGAACCGGATGGCTTCCATGGCCTTGTCGAGGTGCAGTTCCCGGGGTTTGCCGTCGGAGCCGACCCGCCCCCAGTCGTAGAGGCGGTAGGTGAGGTCGCTGTTCTGTTGGATTTCGGCAAGGACGATGCCGGCGCCGATGGCGTGGACCGTTCCCGCAGGGACGAAGACCGACGTACCCTCCTCCACTTCGAATCGGACCATGAGGTCGACCACGGCTTCGTCGTTCATGACGCCTTCGAAGCTCTCCGCGGTGACCGAGGGGTAGAGGCCGCAGATGAGTTCGCTGTGGGGAACGGCGTGAAGGACATGCCACATCTCGGTCTTGCCCACGTCGGGCTCGTTGAGACGGGCAGCGATCTCGTCGTCGGGATGGACCTGGATGGAGAGAACATCGTTGGCGTCGAGGACTTTTAACAGGAGCGGGAACCGGCCGTGGACATTGGGCCTCGCGCGGCGTCCGAGGAGGGCCTCGGCATGGTCTTCCAGGAGGTCGTGCAAGGTGCGTCCGGCATGGGGCCCCTCGGCCACGACGCTGACGTCGACGGGGTGGTCGGACACCAGCCAGGCCTCGGCGGTGGGTTTGTCTTCGGGAATGTCCTTGCCGTAGAGGGTGGCCAGATTCCGGCCCCCCCACACTCTGTGATGGTAGATCTCGTCCAGACGGAGTGCGTCGAGTTTGCTCATGGGTGTTTCTCGTCGTACCTCGTTCGTAAAGGGTCTGCGTACCGGGGACGGCATGCCGTCCCCGGTCGCGTATGGTACCAGCTTGAATTGCGGGAAGGCAGTCTACCTTCGCCGATCCGCCGGCGTCTAGATTTGGCTTTCGCCGGGCGGGGTCGTTCCCGGTCGGGGCAATTCGCTCTCGGCGGCGGAAACGATGTCGGGCCGCTCGACGCGGTGGTACCAGCGCTCGAGCTGACGGTGGGCGATGTCGCGTCCGCCCAGCCCGAAGGCGATGGCCGCGGCCACGGCGACGGCGCCGAGGGTGAGGCCGAAGGCGAGGTTGATGATGGACGCGGCGAGGCCCATCTGGCCCAGGCCCATGGCCACGGCCAGCACGACGATGGCGATGCGGGCCGCCGTGGCGAGGGTGGCGGCGTCGCGCAGGTTGCTCGAACGGATGGCCGACGCGGCCCACTGGGCGAGGGCGAGGCCGACGGCGATGATGATGAGGCCGAGCACCACGTTGCCCAGAAGGACGAGGAATCCGAGGACGAGGGCGGCGAGGCCGTTGAACTCGAGGAGGCGCAGGGCTTCGGCGGTGGCGAAGAGCATGATAGCGACGAGCACGGCGTATCCGGCGATCTCGCTGGGCTGCCGGGCCATGACCGTCCGAGGCGCGCCGCTTTCGAGGGCGGGGGTCTTCATGAACCCGAGCTGGGACAGCATGCGGTTGAACCCCAGGGCGTCGAGGAGGTTGGCCACGATGTTCGCCACGAGCTTGCCCACGACCCAGGCCAGTATCAGCAGGATGGCGGCGCCGAAGAGCCGTGGGATGGCGAGGAGGACGGCGTTGAGCATGCGGACGGCGGGCTCGGTGATGGCCTCGATGCGCAGGGCCTCGAGGGCGGCGATGACCACGGGTATCAGGATGAGGATGTAGATGACCCACGCCAGGATCTCGGAGATGCTGTACCGCGCGCCGGCCGGCGCCAGGCCCCGTTCCGCGGTGAACCGGTCCACACCGGAAGCGGCGAGCAATCCCGCCACCACGTTGCGGATCACCCGCGCCACAAACCAGCCAATGGCCAGGATCAGCGCCGCGGCGAGGAGTCGGGGCAGGAAGGCGAGGAGGCTCTCGAGCATGGTCACCAGGGGCTGCAGGAGGCCGTCGAGGTCGAGGACCTCGAGGATCATGGGCAGGAACAGGAGGAAGACCAGCCAGTACGCCGCGTCGGCCAGGGATCGGGCGAGGTCGACGCGCCGCGCCGGGGCCGAGGGAATCTCCTCCCGGGGCTCGGGGAGGTGGCGGTTTACGCGCTCGTCGATGCCGGTGGCGCGTACGCCCCGGAGCACCAGCACCCTCACCACCTTGGCCAGGATCCAGGCCAGCACCAGCAGCAGGGCGGCTCCGATGAGCTTCGGGATGAAGGCCAGCACCACGCTGAGCAGTTCGTTGAGGGGCTGGCTGATGGCCGGGGCGTCGAGGGCGGAGAACACCCCGATGAGGACGAAGAGCATCACCGTCCAGAAGACGAGGATGCCGACCCACTTTTCGGTATTGATGGGTTGACCGGCCGATTCGCCTCGGAGCGACCGTTCGAGTCGTTCGTCGAGGCGGGTCTTGCGGAAGGCCCAGCGCACCGCCGCGGCGATGAGCCACGCGATGAGGGCGCCCACGACCAGGATTACCAGGGCCATAATGATGTTGGGGACATAGCTCACCAGACGGTCAACGGTGCTTTCCCGATAGACGGTCGGTTCGTACATGGCATTACCTCGCAGGTCGCCGCGCGGACACAGGAATCAAACGGCCGCGCCGTCGATGGTGAATCCCGTCCGCGTACGGCCTATTTAGGGGCAGAGAGGTTCGGTGTCGATGTGGTGTCGCGATGTAGGGTCGGGGTATTCCCGGGGTTCCGGGAAGCACGATCGGATTGCTGAAGCCGACCCGGAGGTGCGCGTCGCCCCATGCGGAGCGACCGGTTAGAAGATACCATGAATCGGTCGAAGGCCACAACCGTTCCGGTATCGCCGTCCACTGGAGAAAATTCCCCGGAGGGGATATATCGGTTAGCCCAGGGTCAGCAAGCGTAAGCGAGCGCCGCCCTGGGTTACCGCCCCCGTCTCTTCCCCAAAGGGGATACATACGTGGCACTACAGGCTGATAATCGTGCGGGATCGTTCCGGCATCGACATCCACCCCGCTCATCGCAGGACTGCGAGGACTGCGCTGGACGGGGCGGTGGGCCTGCCCCTACCCGTCATCGCGAGGAGCGGCCCGATGTGCAAGTGATTATGGGAGGAGGGGTTACGTCGGCTCAGCTCTCACCGTATGTGGACGCCCAGACAGAGCGACGCGGCAATCTCACCCGTGGTAGGACTTCGCATCTTAGTCAATGGCTCATGTGAGATTGCCGCGTCGCTCATATGTGGGCGCGCCGGGACATTGAGGGCGTGCATGCAGCCAAGGGCGTCGACGCAAGGTTCTACGCGGGGTGTCCGCTCCTACTCCGAAAATGCGGCTTGAACCTGCGAGAACTGCTGGTACTGCGGCGCTACGTGAAGCGTTTTCATTCATCATGGCGGCCGCGCAAGCGGCTTGGGGGCTCGCAATGACGGGTAGCGGCAGGCTCACATCCCTGCCCAACGCAG
>CAYVOE010000396.1:0-4986 GCA_964452795.1 uncultured Nitrospiraceae bacterium | reverse complement strand
CTACGCGTGGGCGGCGGCGAGGGCCTCGATTCGAGCCGCGGCGTCGTCGATTTCCTCGGGTTTCACGAAGCCGATGGTGATGGCGTCCACGCATCCGAGGCCCATGACGTATTTCAGCGACTCCGTCAGCCGGTCGCTCAAATGGCCTTCCCCGACGATCTTCATGCCGATGATGCCTTTGCCGGAGTCGTGCGCCTGTTTCAGCACCGGGACGACTTCCTCCGGCGACGCGTCCATGTGCACGCCCGCGGGATTGATGCGGGCCAGGATGACGTCGACCCAGGGAGAGGCGGCCGCGGTCTTGAGCGCGCCGAAGTCGTGGTTCGAGCAGCCGATGGCCTTGACCTTGCCCTGGGCCTTGGCCTCGGACAGGGCGTCCATGGCGCCCGCGAATCGCTGGTCCCAGTCCGCATCCGTCAGGCAGTGGAGCAGGACGATGTCGAGGTAGTCCGTGTCGAGTTCCTTGAGGAACCGGTCCACATCCGCCCGCACGCCGTCCCCGTCGCGGGCCCAGGTCTTGCTGAGAAGCATGACCTTCTCGCGGGGGATGCTGCCGTCCAGGGCTTCCCGCATGTAGTCGTGGGACCCGTAGGCGTCGGCGAGGTCGAAGTAGCGCAGACCTCGGTCGTAGGCGTGTTCGAGGCACGACACGAAGCCTTCCCGTCCCTGGCTGCGCTGTTCGTTGCCGTTCCGGGTGCCGGTGCCCATGCCCAGGAAGGAGCAGGTGAGCCCGGTCCGGCCCAGGGTGCGTTCGGCGACGGCCGTGGGCAATCCGGCGGGAGCGGTCTCGGCCGGAGCGGCGAGGCCCCAGCCCGCGGCCAGCGCGCCCGCGGCCGAAAGACGAAGGAAATCGCGGCGATCGATGTGACTCATGGATCTCTCCTCGTGTTGGGCCGCCCGAGAGCGGCGGTCCGCTGTCTGCTGCCGGCGCGATGGCCGAGGCGGCCCGGCCTCCCCGCAGACGGGAGCCTCAATCGACGGTTGTGACGTCGGAAACCATAATGGAGCATTGGGTCGGGAAATTCCATTTCAAGCGTGGCTGGGGCGTCTCGCCCAAGACGAATAGACAATAGCCGGGCCGGGACGGCCACGCCACCGCGTGGAAACGGTCCGGTTCAAGCTGATAAGCTCGCCATTCAGGCGCGGAAAAAGGGGTAATACAGGGGCCTCGACCGAGATTGGTGACCTCACAGAAGCATAGCGCGCCGGGGGAGCGGCTTGTCGGGCCCGACGCGGCGCCCGAAGATACGCCGCCGGCACCGGAACGGATCCGCGCGCCGCGCCGTTTCCTGTTGCTGGCGTCGGCCGACGGCGTCGCCTGCGCCGTATCCCTCGCCGCGGCCGTCGTGCTGCGCTTCGGCTTGTCCGTGCCGCCGGAACACGCCATCCCTTACCTGGCCTTCTTTCCGCTGCTCATCGGATGGCGTCTGCTTACGGCCCAGGCCTTCGGCCTCTACGACTTCAAGCACCGCCTCACCGCCGCCGACCACTTTTTCGGGGCCTGCGGCGCCGCCCTGGCGGGAATCGTGCCGAGCTATCTGCTCCTGGTCCTGGTGCAGGCCTATTATTGGCCCGAGATTCGGTTGTCGCGGGCCGTGGTGCTCTTCGACCTGGTCCTGCTGACGGCCTGGTTCACCGCGTCGCGGGCGTGGATCCTGGCGGCCCTCCGCCGCCGGGGATACAAGGTCCGAGTGCTGCTCGTGGGGTCCTCCGCCGAGTGCGACGAACTGGCCGAGGAGATCCGGCGCCAGGCGCCCGGGCTGCTCGAAGTCGTGGGCGGGATCTCCGTGGGACCGGGCGACGGCGCCTCCGAGGCTCCTCGGCTCGAGGAACGCCTCCGGCGCGGCACGGTGGACCAGGTGATTGCCGTGCGCCTGCGCCTTTCCCAGAAACGCCTGCGCGACTTCCTGGCCCAGTGCGATCGGGCCGGGGTCGACCTTTACCTGTATCCCGACCTCGACCTCAGCATCGCCGCCGGCACCCGCGTTACCAGCATCGCCGGCCTGCCCGTCCTCTCGCTTAGGCCCGCCTTTCTCTCGACGCCCTACCGCGTGGGCAAGCGCCTGCTCGACGTCGCTGTGGCCCTGGTGCTGTTGCCGTTGTGCCTGCCCCTGGGCGCGGCCATCGCCCTGGCCGTCAAACTGGACTCGCCCGGCCCCGTTTTTTTCACCCAGGAGCGGGTGGGTCTGCGGGGCCGCGTGTTTCGGCTGAGCAAGTTCCGGACCATGGTGGCCGACGCCGAGGCCGGGTCCGGCCCCACGCTGGCGACGCCCGACGATCCCCGCGTCACCCGGGTGGGCCGGTTCCTGCGTCGGTCCCGGCTTGATGAGCTGCCCCAGTTGTGGGACGTGCTCCGCGGCCGCATGAGCCTCGTGGGCCCGCGTCCGGAACGGCCCGAATTCGTCGCCCAATTCATCGAAGAGAATCCGCTCTACGAACGCCGGTTCCTGGTGCGGCCCGGTCTTACCGGCCTGGCCCAGATCCACGGCCGATACGATTCCTACTACTCCCATAAGCTCCGATACGACCTCATCTATCTCAACGGCGTATCCCTCGGCATGGACCTGCGGATCCTGCTCGCCACGGTGCGGACCGTTCTCACCGGCCGCGGCGCCGCGTAGATCGGTTTCGTCCGCGGGCTGTGCTATCCTGCCGTCGTTGGCCGATCGTGTCTTCCCGTCCTATCCAAACAGGGGGTGGCGTGATGATTCCCGATCTCTTGCGTCGTTGGCGGCGATGGGTTCTCCTGGGGTGCCTGGCGTCGGGAGCGGCGTGGTCGCAGGCCGAGCCTCTTCGGCTGGACGTGGCGGGATGGGACGATCCCGACTGGCGCATCGAGGCCACGGGACAGTTCCGCGCGGGGACGGACCGTCGGGGCCTGGTGAACCTGAGCCACCCCTTTTCGCCGAGCGTCGAAGGTTCCCATGCGTCGGCGACGCGGACCTTCACCGTCCCGTCGACGATGGCGGGTCCCCTTCGGCTTTCCTTCTACTTCAGCGACAACTACGACGGCGACGAGGTGCGCCACACGGGATGGCTGGGCGAGGAGGATTTCCGCGGCCAGTTGACCCTCAATGGTCACCGGTTCAAGCAGGTCCTCGTCGACGGGCGCGTGGTCTGGGAGCAGGACGTGGCGGACCCGGTCGGCCCCGAGAAGCCGACACGGTTCCACGTGGACTTGCCCGAAGGGCTGGAGCCGGAGCGGGAGCACGAGGTGACGCTCCGGGTGGTGGACCGCGTCGGCAGCGACACCCGGCTCGAGGGCGACGTGCGGATCATCGGCCCCCAGGAAAAGGGCACCATCGCGCCCGAAGATCCGTGGGCCTTCCCCATCGAGGCGTACGCGGGCGACGTGGCCTTCTCGCCCGCTTCCGAGGAGGCGCCGCCGGGGCGGGACCGACCCATGCGCGCCGTTGTCGAAGCGCGGCACGCGGAGCGGTGGCCCCTGGCGCCCTTCGGCGAGGCCGTCCCCTTGCCCGTGACGCTCGAGGTGCAGGGGGCGGCGGCCAACGACGAACCGCGGCCGTTCCACGGGGGTGTGCCCCTGCCGCGGGGCGCCGCGACAGAAGCAGAGGAGGTCTTCCTGGCTGCGGCGGACGGCACGCCCTTGCCCATCCAGGCGCGACCCATGAACCGGTGGCCCGACGGCAGCCTGCGCTGGGTCGAAGTCGACGCTGTCCTGCCTGCGAACACGGCCTCGGTCCGGTGGGGCGTGCGCGGCGAGAGCGACCCGCGCCCGGCGCCGACGGAGCCCGTGGTCCTGCAACGGACGCCGGACGGAGGGATGCGCCTCCAGACCGGAGCCTTCCAAGTCTCTGTCGGTCCGACGGGCGGGCCGGCAATGCTTACGCTTGAGAACGGCGACGCGACCCTGGGCCCGCTGCGGGGCGAGGTGGAGATCGCGGGGAAGGTTTTCGTGCCGGTCGTGGAAGAGATTCGAGCCATAGCGGAAGGGCCCCTTTGCGGCGAGATTGCATTGACGGGAACGATGCGGGCCGGCGACGAATCCTTCGGCCGGTTCACGTTTCGCGTGGCCGCCTTCGCCGGTCTGCCCCAGGCGCGCACGCGCTGGCGTATCCACAACGACCGCGTCGAGACCCTCGACGTGGCCCGGTGGGAACTGGTAGGCGACGCCTCGCTTGATGAAGCGGCGCCGGTGGCATACGACGCCGGCCAGCCGCCTCAGGCGGGACCCCTCTGGGTGCGCCAGCCGGGGGTGGACCGATACGAGGTGTCGGCAGGCGGTGCCCCCATGGCCTCGATGGGCATGCGCGCGTCCGGATGGCTCGGGGCGTCCGACGGAACGGCGGCCATCCTGGCCGGCGTCCGCCACTTTGCGGAACAGTTCCCCTGCGCCCTGGGCTACGAGGGCGGGAGGCTGCACGTCCGCTTCTTCGAGCCGTCGGACGAGCTGCCGTTGTACCGACCCCACGAAGGCGAGGCCAAACGGCACGAGGTGTGGCTGGGCCTGTGGGGAGCGCCGGTACCGCCGGAGTCCATGGCGGCCGTGGCGGCGTCGTGGCTGGCTCCGGCCGTCCTGTTCGACGCCGACTACCACTGCGCCACGGGGGCCATGGGCGAGGCCTATCCCCACGACGACACGCGGTTTCCCGAATTGACCCGATTTATGGAGGAGCAGGGAGCGCAACCGGACCTGGGCTTCGGCATTCGGCACGGGATCCGCCACTGGGGCGACTCCCCGTACGGCGAGAAGCACTGGTGCAACGGATATTACGACCGGCAACAGGGGTTCGCCGTGGAGTACCTCATGACGGGCGGGTACGACTGGTTCCGCCGCCTCGAGGCCACCGTGCTCCACATCATCGACATCGACATCTGCCACCGGTCGCAAGAGCACCCGGAGTGGGAGGGAGCCATCCGCAGCCTCTACGCCGACGACCACAGCACGGGCGGCATCGCCGGCACGCCCTGGCCGCCCGGCCAGCGCACTAAGGGCACCCTGGCCTACTGGCGCTACACCGCCGA
>CAYVOE010000395.1:0-4989 GCA_964452795.1 uncultured Nitrospiraceae bacterium | reverse complement strand
ACTCGGTCACGACGACGCAGCAATTGACCATCCTGATCCTCCAGTTCGTGAACCGTGCCCCGTGGCTCGGCATGAACTTCTGGGAAGGGGGCGTCAACGTGATCACTCCGGCGGAAGTGCAGGCGGTCAACGGGCCGTCGGAGTGGGGCAACAGCATGGGTTGGGCCCTGGCTTCCTATCCCGTCATCGTCGCCAACCGCGACCGGGACATTCCCCTCATCGCCGGAAGCAGTTGGGGTTACGCCTGGGGCTATCTGGACGAGAACAACCGGCCTTTCCCCTTCACGACCATCATGCGGACCAAGGAAGGGATTGAGCGGTTCTTCATTACCGACATCAACAACCCGGCCGCCGGGGCCAAGGCGCAGAGCAGCATCTTTGTGATGTTCGACGCCTACGCCGGCGGCAACACGGCGGGGACGGGCTTCAACTACCACGGCAGCGAGCTGGCGGCCGTGGCGCGCTTCAACCACATCCCCGGGGGCTCGAACGTCCTGTTCATGGACGGCCACGTCGAGTTCCGTCGGTGGCAGCGGGACCATCCCCTGATCCGCAAGGCCTGGCCCGACGCATCCTACGTGACGGCGGAAATGCTTCGCATGGCCGGCGGCCAGGGCTGAAACTCGACTCTCCCTGTCGGGTGTCCATTACGCAGAGGGGTCCGTTACCGTGAAGGTACGGACCCTTCATGTTTTCTTAAAGGAAGCCAGTTTGAGGACGGCGGTGTTTGCACCCTTCTATCGTGTGCGGGGCGCTTCGGAGAGGTCGCGAAGGGCGTCGTACAGGGCCTTCATATTCTCAAGGGGGACGTCGGGCAGGATCTCGTTGCTGGTGAACAGGACGAGAGAGGCCTTGCCCTCGCAGGTGGCTATGGCATCGTAGACGGCCCGCCGCACGCCCGCCGGCGTCTCTTTCACCAGCGTTTGGGTGACCGAGATGGGGCCGAAGATGACGAGCTTCTCGCCGTCGACGGTGCGCCGCTCGACGATCTCGCACAGCCGGACGCCGCACTCTTCCTGGAATCCCTGGAGGCCGCCGACACCGAGGTCGAGGATGTCGTCGAGGATGGGGCGCACGTCTCCGTCGCAGTGCCAGACGAGGCGGGCGCCTGCTTCGCGCAGCGGACGAATGGCGCGTTTGACGAGGGGAAAGTACTCGTCGCGCAGGAAGCCGGGGTCGACGAGGGGTCCGTTCTGGCCGCAGATGTCCTGGCCGCAAAGCATGGCGCGGGGATGGATCCCCTCGCGGACCATGCGGGCGATGACCCGGGACCGGCACCCGGCCACGGCGGCGGAGTGGGCGAGGAGCCGCCGGATATGGTCGGGGTACATGCACAGGGCCAGGAGGTAGGTCTCGTAGCCGTAGACGCGGTACCACTCGAAGTTGGGGATGACCTCCCAGCGGGCCGGACACCAGTACATGCGGTCGCCGCAGAGGGCCTGCATGCGCTCCATTTCGATCCTGGCGCGGCGGTATTCAGCCTCTTCGTCGAACCGTTCGACGACTTCCTCGGGCGACGGCAGGGTGTCGATCTCGGCCGCCACCGCATCGGGATCGTACCGGGCGCGGGCCGCCAGGTCGCGCTCCGTAACCAGCGTATAGCCGCCCCGCTCGCCCGGCACGTTGACGTCGAGAATGCCGTCGAGGCCGAGGACCTGGTACGCCCTCACGCCCCATTCGACGGGCCGGTTCCAGTATTCTTCCTCGGTGCATCCCGTGAGGGCCATGATCTTGCCGGGGTCGGCGATCCACCCGCCCAGGGCGGGCGGGCGGTCCAGGGGCTCGAGGTTGAAGGCCGCGTCGAGACGGCGCTTCTCGGGAGAGCTGTCAAGGGTCATGGCGCGGACCTCGGAAATGTCATCTCCTCGTCGTTTTCCTCTGCCACTCATTCACGCTCACGTCGGGATGGCGTCGACGCCCTCGGGTACAATCGGCTCGACGCCGAGAACGTTGCACATGTGGACCAGGTCCTGCCGGAACTCGCCGTACATTACGTGGATGTGGTTTGACCGGAGGGCCGCCGTGAAGGCCTTGACCGGCGCGTCCAGGGCGATCCAGGTGTGGGGCGAGAACTCCCAGCCCGTGGTCTTAAGATCTTCACGGGTCTTCTTGAGAGACTCGCCGCCGGTGATGAGCATGACGTACCGGCCCGCTTTGCGGCTCAGGCGCGCCATGGTGACGCGGCCGGGTTTGCTGACGCACTGGGGGCACATGCCGCCGTGCTTCCAGGGCAGCTCCTGCAGGCCGTGCTTCACCCACCGGATGTCTTTGGGGCTCGCGGCGAGCTCCGTGGCCTGGGACCCGCAGTTCGAGATGCGCAGCACGCCGGCGTCGGCGTCCAGCCAACGCACGTCGGCGAAGTTGATGGCCTGGTCGTCGACGTTCTTCATCATTTGCATGGTCAGGGCGCCGTTCGAGTCCGATTCGCAGGCGCAGACCATCCGTTCCTTGGGTCCGTCGGCGTCCACGGCGTCGCCCAGCAACGCGTGGGACATGCAGAAGCTGGTGGCGACGCGCGCCATTACGGGCAGGCACTTCACGCTGATGAAGTCGAAGCCTTTTTCGTTAATGACCTCCTTGAGGGCGGCGTAGAGGCGGATGGACTGGTCGACGACCACGTTGTCCACCTCGACGCCGCCGAAGGTGTCGCGGAGCCATCTCGCGTGCCGGTCCACGGTAGCGTCGTCGATCTCCCGGGCCCGGTCGACCACGTAGAGTTCGTCCCAGCCGTCCACGTCCACGCCGAACTGGGTCAGCCATTGATTGGGGTCGACGGAAGCGGTCAGCATTTCGAGGGAGCGACTTCCGCCGAGCCCATAGCGCATCCCGCTGAGACGGCGGGCGGCCGCATAGCCCCGGCACAAGGAGCCGAGTTCTCTCTGGACGGCTTCCACGTCGAAGTTGCCGTAGACCAGGGGCGCTTCGATACCCACCTCCGACAAGGCACCCTTCGTGACGCCCGCGCCGATGAGCCCCGCGCAGTCGGTCCGCGCGTTGGTCCAGAGGATCACCGGCAGCCGATTGCTGAGCAGGGCGGCCCAAGCGGCGGTGGTCGAGTAGCTCCAGTCGGCCACGTACAACACCAGGGCCTCGGCGCCGCCGTCCTCGAGGGCGCGGATGTGGGCAACCGCTTCTTCGGGCCGGCGCGTGGGAAGCCCGGGCCGCAGGACGTGGAAGCCCAGATCCGTAAGCACGCGGAAGGCCTCCTCGTGGTACCGGCGGGCTTTGTCGTTCATATGAGGCACGGTGTCGCAGTCGGCAGAGATCAGGCTGAGAAGGCCGATGCGTTTGCGGGGCGCGCGCCCCGGTTCAACCACGCCATTCGAGGACATGAGGCCCGAGTTCAAGGCGGCAGGCGGTCGGATCATGGGAAAAGCCCTTTGCAGTTGCTCGCTCCGTGTCGCGGGTCTTCAGGCAATCAGCGCTGCCCCGTCCGCGGCGTCACGGTCTGGAAGCGCGTCGTGGGACCTTCCGGAGGCGCGCCCACCGGGTTGTGGCCCCACTTGTCCTCGCCGCGGGCCCAATAAGCTTTAAAGAAGGGCCAGACGGACGTGTCGCACTTCACGTCGCCGGCGGAGTAGCGTAGGGTCAGCCCGCACCGCAGCCGGTCGCTCCGGTTGGGCCCGGAACCGTGAACGATGTTGTCGTCGTGGATGCTTATCTGGCCGGCCTTGAGCGCCAGGACCACGGCGTCCGACTCCCTGAACTGGCCGGTGTCCGTGGTCAGCTCGAGCACGTCCGTGTCGCGCCGGGACTCCACGTGCCGGAGGCGTCCCGTGTGAGTGCCGGGGATGACCTTCATGGCGCCGTTGTCCTCGAAGGAGTCGACGAAGGCGAGCCAGGCGGTGACGGTGTTGTGGGGCGACAAGGGCCAGTAGTAGGCGTCCTGGTGCCACGGCACGGTCTTGCCCTGGCCGGGATCCTTGCAGAAGAACTGGGTGCCCCAGAGGTAGAAATCGGGCCCCAGCAGCGACTCGACGATGTCGAGGATCGCGGGCGTCATACACACGTCGTACAACTCGCGGTCCAACTGGTGCCACCAGTCCATGGCCTCGGTGGGCACGCCTTCCGGAAGGAGACCCCGAAGCCGCGTGTACAGCGGCATGAGCCGGTCCACTTCGGCGCCTTCAAAGATGGTGAAGGGAAACTGGTATCCCTCTTTCTCGTATCGGGCCAGATCGACCCGGTCGTGAGATACGGTCATGGGACCTCCTTTTCGGTTCCACTGTCCCGCCGCCGCGCTCAGGTCGGAACCGATTCGCCGGGCGCCCCGATCCAGGCCAACGGCGTGCCGCAGGGTACCGTTTCGTTCTCTTCCACCAGGATGCGAAGGACGACGCCCTCGACATCCGATTCCACCTCCATGGCGGCCTTGTCGGCCTGGATCTCGACGAGGACCTCGCCCTTCGCGATGGAGTCGCCCGGGGCTTTGCGCCACTGGGTGACCGTGCCTTCCTCCATGGTCATGCCGTATTTCGGCATATCGAACGTCTGTGCCACGATGGGATTCCCGATTGTTGGCCTTCGGTTAAGCGTCGCTACTTCAGCACCTGCTTGACGGCGTCCACGATCCAGGGCGCCGACGGGACGACGGCCCGTTCCAGGTCCTTGTCATAGGGAATGCCGGTGCGCATGCCGGTGACGCGCTTGACGGGAGCCTTGAGACTGTCCCAGCAGTTCTCGCCGATGACGGCGGCCAGTTCGCCGGCGTACCCGCCCGCGGCGGGGGCCTCGTTAACCACCACGCACCGTCCCGTCTTGCGGACGGACCGAGCCAGGGTGTCCACGTCGAGGGGATAGAGGGTCAGCGGATCGATGACCGCGCAGTCGATGCCTTCCCGGGCCAGGGTCTCGGCGGCCTCGAGGGCGTGGAGGGCCATCCACGACGTACCGACGATGGTGACGTCCCTGCCGGTCCGTTTCGCGGCCGCCTTTCCCAGCGGCAGCACGTAGTCGTCCTTGGGCACGGGCCCCTTGAGCTTGTACAGG
>CAYVOE010000394.1:0-4993 GCA_964452795.1 uncultured Nitrospiraceae bacterium | reverse complement strand
ATCTGCAACTCGAGGCGGAGGTGCTGGGCAGCGAACTGCGCTGGGCCGAGGAAGAGCCGCCTTCGGACATGTCGCACCCCCTGGCCGACGGTTCCCTCGAGGATCTGCCCCCCTTCGATCCGGCCAAAGGTCGGTGGCCCCTCGTGGGCGAGGCGACGCGGCGGCTCCGGGCCGACATCGGCGGAGAGACCGCCCTCTACGGCCTCATCACAGGCCCCTTCACACTGCTCTCCCACCTGCGGGGGAGCGACGTGTTCATGGATATGATGCTGGAGCCCGACCGGGTGCAGGAATGGATGGCCTACTGCACCAAGGTGGCCAAACAGGCCGCCGATTTCTATATTCAGAACGGCGCCGACATCGTGGCCGTGGTGGATCCCATGACCAGCCAGATATCGCCGGCCCACTTCGAAGAGTTCGTCACGGCCAGCCTCGACGACCTCTTCTCCCACATTCGCCGGCGCGACGCCTTCTCGTCGCTGTTCGTGTGCGGCGACGCCACGCGCAACCTCGAGGTCATGTGCCGGACCGTCTGCGACAACATTTCCATCGACGAGAACATCCCGATGAACCTCCTGCGCCACCTCGCCGGAAAGCACGGGAAATCCTTCGGCGGCAACCTGCGGCTCACCACGGTCCTCCTCCTGGGCAACGAATCCGACGCCATGCTCGACGCCATCCGCTGCATCGACCGCGGCGGACGCAAGGGCTTTGTCCTGGCGCCGGGCTGCGACCTGCCCTACGGCACGCCCGAAGCCAATCTCGAGGCCGTGGCCCGCATCGTTCACGACGACTACCAGCGCACCGTGGCGCGAACCACCCTTACCGCCGCCGCGGCGGACTCCTTCGAAGACATCGCGCTGCCCGACTACGACGCCGAGGACGCCGTGATCCTCGACGTCATCACCCTGGACTCGACGGCCTGCGCGCCCTGCCAGTACATGATGGACGCGGCCACCAGAGCGGCGGAAAAGACCTCGGTGAAGGTCGAGGTGCGGGAGCACAAGATCAAGGATCGCGACGGCATCGGCTACATGTGCCGCCTCAATGTGGAGAACATCCCGTCCATCTGCATCGACGGCACGCCCCGATTCCTTTCCCAGATCCCCGACACCGATACCCTGGTCGCCGCCATTGAAGAGCGGGCCGGTCAGAAGAACGGCGCGCGATGATACCGATCGTCCTCATCACGGGATTTCTGGGCAGCGGCAAGACCACGCTCCTCAGCCGCCTCGCCCGGGATTACAGGGGCCGACGCCTCGCCTGGCTCGTCAACGAGTTCTCGAAGGCCGACGTGGACGGCCCCCTCGTCGAGGAATGGGTCGGCCCGGGCGAGCTCCGCGTGATTCCCGGCGGGAGCATCTTCTGCACCTGCCTGGTCACGGAGTTCATGAGCGCCCTGGCCGCCATCCCGGAGAAGCTTCCCGACGTCGAGGGCGTGGTCATCGAAGCCAGCGGCGTCGCCAATCCCATGTCGGTCGAGAAGCTCATCAAAGAGACGCAACTCGACGGCAAGTTCCGCCTGGCCACCGTGGTGTGCGTGGTGGACCCCTTCACCCTGCCCGTCCTCGTCCACACGCTCCCCAATATCGCGGCCCAGATCGAGGCCGCCGACCTGGTCGTATTGAACAAGACCGACCTCGCCACCGAGGAGCAGATCGAGGCGGCCGAGGCCGGGGTGCGCCGGATTCGGCCCGACGTCCGGGTGCGCCGCGCCTCCTACGGCGCCATCGACGACGACCTCTTCGCGCCCCACACGCCCCGGGGCCTCGAGACCGACTACGCCCCCTGCGTCGACCCGCGCTACGCCGAGCTTCGCGTGAAGCCGGCCGGACCCGTGGACGTGGACGCGGTGCGCGCGGAACTCGAGGGCTTCGGTCCGGACCTCTACCGTGCCAAGGGATATCTCGACACGGCGGACGGGCGTGTGCTACTGGACTACGTATCGGGTATAACCAACATCCGACCCGTGGGTCCGTCCCTCGGCGACCCGGGGCTGACCCTCATCGTCCGCGGCGCGGCCCTCGCCCGGGCCTACGCCCTGGCGGATCGACTGCGGGACGCGGTCCGCGCGAAATCGTCGTAATCGGGCCGGGCGCGGCTCGTTGGGCCTGCGGAATACACTCTTTCTCATAAAAGATCTTTTTTCGAAAAAACCTCTTGACGAACCAGGAAACCTATGGTAGGATTCTGTTCGCGGAGCAAGGAAGCCCGGTGAAGAACCGGGGCGGAATATGGAACCGGAAACCGAAGGCGGGCTAACCCCCCGTACTGGCAAACCGAACACAGCAACCGCGAGGCGAGATGCGGGGAACAAACAGCTGTCGAGAGCAGCGTAACCCGCGGATCCTTGGCTTATGTCATCCTTGAGGACGGGCCGTCGGAGACGACGAACCGACAGGGGCGCCAAGGCCTCTCCGCCCACTTTACAATCGCCGCCATTACGGCGTTTGGATAAGGTAGCCTATCGGGTGGCTGCACCGGTTCGGGGTTTGGGAAATGTCGCTGCAAGAGTATACGCGCAGGACCTTTCTGTCCCTCATGGCCTTGGGCACTCTCGCTCTCAACGCCGGTTGCCCTCGTCCCCGCAAGGTTGTCCGCGTTTTCAAGCGTTCCGGACGGGGCCGCCACGTTTCCAACGCGGCCAAGAAACACAACGCCAATCACCTCTACCGCACGCTCGAGGCGGCCCTCGGCGATCCGGCCCACCCCGGCGACAAATCCAAAGTCGTCATGGTCGAGATCAACCGCACCATGTTCAACAAGCTCTTTCCCGGCAATAAGCAGATTGCCGACCTCCGCCACGATCTCTGACCCTTCCCGATCGAATTCCCGTCTATTTTCCACTGCACCCCAGGCTTGCCATTAGATACGTGAAGTCGCCCGCCCAGGCCTCCGGCGGATCGGTGAGGTTCACCCCCGGGAGAGCGTAAACTGTGCCGCGCCAGTACACGACGCACATCGGCACCGCGACCGATCCCAGGGCGGGCTCGCTCGCCTGATAGGCGCCCGAAGGCAAGGGCGCCGGCTCTGCGGAGAACCCGGTCCGAAGTTCCACGACATCCGGTACGCGCAGCACGACTATGTCGACTTCCTCGATCCCTTCATAATCCAGCCCTGCTTGGAGGCGATCCGTGAGCCCAGCGGGCAGACCCGGCATAGGCAAGAGTCGCAAGCCCGGATCGAACACAATGATGTACGGCTTCGGGGTCGACGGCGTCAATCGCAGTTCGTCCCCGTTCGAACGGAACAGGCGGATCTCCCCCACTTTCCAATGGACCTTGTCCACCCATGCCCGGAGATATCCGGTCGAGTAGGCTCCGAAGTGGTCGCGAACCCGGATTGCTCGATGGGTCTTCTCGTCGAACGCCACGGTACAATGCCGGTACCATCCCTTGGGCCTGTCCGGAGGTACGGTATAGGTCCAGATGCAGGATTTTACATCAAATCCCCCACGCTCCAGTGGGTAGCCTATCAACTGTCGCACCTGGTCTTCGGTCATGCCGCGCTCGACTTTTCGGAACGCTTCGAGCGTAAAGAAGGGAGACGCGACGTAGTCTTTGACAAAGAGCATGGCGAGCCTCGGCGGCAGCGAGCCGGTACTCTGAGCCGCCTTGACGCCCGCCGCGCCCGCGATGGCCACGCAGACCACCGCCCATGTCAGTAGGTTCCATCGCTTCGACACGACGCAGCCGGAAGCGGGAGTGGCTCTTCCGCATGCGGAATGGGTCACCTCATTATTTTGTCCGGCTTGACTCCCCGGCGCGGTCGAGCAGACCTCCCCTGAATCCCCGTCGTCTGTCATGGCACATGCCCTCTGCTGGTTCCAACCGCTATGTCAGGCATTTCCACCCGTACGACGCCGCCGAGGAGCATGAAGGGCAAGCCCCCTTGCAGCGCCGCCTGTCGCGACGCGCAACAATCAACGCAATCATAATACACCCTTTTCCTAATCCATCATACTTTTTTTATCCAGGAGCGTGGCCACAGTAACAACGGATGCCCGGGCCAAAATGAGGCGGTCAAAACTTGGCTTTCCATCCCGAGTCCGCGATAATTCCTTCAGGTTCGGTCCACAGAGAGGCGACACCCATGGCTGCTTCGACATCCTCGTCGGCCACGGTCGTTCGGCCGCTGAATCCCCTGGGCGCGCTCGGGCTGGGCCTGTGCGTGTTCGTCTCGGGTGCCTCCGTGATGATCTACGAGTTCGTCGCCGTGCGCTTCCTTCAGCGCGACTTCGGCGGGACCATCGACGTGTGGGGCGCCGTGATCTCCGTGTGCATGCTCGGCCTCGCCATCGGCTACGCCCTGGGCGGGTGGGCGGCGGACCGGTTCGGCACGCCCCGCGCCCTCGGCGTGGCCCTCCTCTTCGGCGGGGCCACGGGCTTTCCCATGGAGCACTTCGCGCTGCGGGCGGGCGAGGCGCTGCTTCAGACCGAGCGCGGCCTGGCGTGGCATCCCTACGCCGCCGCCGCCGTCTCTTCCTTCCTCCCCATCCTCAGCCTGGGCGCGGTGCTGCCTCAGGCCGTGCGGCTCTACGCCCGCCGCCTCGACCGGGTGGGCTCGACCACGGGATGGATCGCCGCCCTGTCCACCGGCGGCAGCATCGGCGGCGTGCTCCTGGCCACCATGGTCCTCCTCACCCGAGTGGGCACTCGGGAGACCCTGTACGGCACGGCAGCAACGCTCCTGGTAACCGGTGCGGCTCTCCTCCCCTTCGGCCGCAGGACGGCGGTCGCGATGGCGGCAGTGATCCTGCTCGCCCCCGCCCCGGCTTCGGCGCGCATCCTCTACGACGACTACAGCGCCTACCACCATATCCTGGTGCAGGACATCAACGGCCAGCGGATCCTCCGGTTCGACAACGACGTCCAGTCCACCATGTCGCTCGCCGACCCCTACAGCGGCGCCTTCGAATACACCGACTTCTTCCATATCCCCTATGTGTTCAATCCGCAGATGAAGTCGGTCCTCTTCCTGGGGCTGGGCGGCG
>CAYVOE010000393.1:904-4995 GCA_964452795.1 uncultured Nitrospiraceae bacterium | reverse complement strand
GTGGTCACCAACTTCGTTTCTCAGGCGCTGCGCGGGGAGCCTCTGACGCTCTACGGCACGGGAGAACAGACCCGCAGCTTCTGCTACGTCACCGATCTGGTGGACGGCATCTACCGGCTGCTCATGTCGGACGAGCCGGAGCCCGTCAACATCGGGAACCCGGTGGAACAGTCCGTGCGCGAACTGGCGGAGCTGATCCGCGGCATCACCGGAAGCTCGAGTCCTATTGTCACGGTGGAGCCGCCCTTCGACGACGATCCCAAGCAGCGCCGGCCCGACATTTCCCGGGCCCGGCGCATCCTCGGCTGGGAACCCCGGGTCGCCATCGAGGAGGGCCTCTCCCGCACCATCGACTACATCAAGGGCGAATTGAGCGTAAAGCGCTGAATCGCGATATCCTGCTGAAAGGGGCTTTCGAGCAGAACAGTCCGCTCCTCGGGTCGGCGAAACTCAACGCGGACCGAGGCGGTCTGAGGGTCGGCGGCGAGTGCCGCATTCATGGGGGATGCGGCCGCGGAGGGAAACGGTGCCATGAACAGGATACGTGCGGCGTGCGCGGGCGTGTTGATGGCGGTGGCGGCGGCGGGATGCGCCACCACGGCCTCGGCTCCGGCCGACAACGAGCTCATCCAATTGACGTTGGACCGGTGGGCGGAATCGCTGGTGAACCAGGACATCGACGCCATGATGGCCTTGTTCTCCGACGCCTACGAGGGCCCGGGGGGAAAAGATCGGGTGCGCCGGATGATGGAGTGCTACGCGGCGGACGGCACCCTGAAGGACGTTCAGGTCGAGCTGGACAGCCATCGCCTGATCATCTCCGGCAATCGCGCCACCGTATCACCGGTTTACCTGAGCAGCGCCGCGGGAACGGCCATGGTCTCCTTCACCTTGACCAAAGAGGAAGAGGAATGGAAGATCGTGAACATGGAGATCAATGCGTAGCACGGGCCCGGATCTGCCGGCGCGCAAGGAGCTGAGAACATGAGATTTTCGCGCATTTGGGGGGTGGGGGCGGTCCTGCTGGCGGCGGCCTCCGGTGCCACGGCCGCGGAGGACGACTCGAGGTCCCTCGTCGAGCGGCTGGGCTTCGCTCCGGACGCCAAGGTGTTGATCATCAACGCCGACGACTTCGGCATGAACCAGGCCGGCACCGAGGCCACCATCGACGCCATGCGCAGCGGCGGCGTCACCTCCGCCACCATCATGGTTCCCTGCCCGTGGTTCCCCAAGGTCGTCGAATTCGCCCGGGAGAACCCGCAGGCCAACCTCGGCATCCACACCACCCTCACCAGCGAGTGGAAGAAGTACAAGTGGGGTCCCGTGTTGGGGCCGAGCGCCGCGCCGAGCCTCGTGGACGAGATGGGATACTTCTATCCCGACGTACGAGAAGTGTACGCCCACGCCAAGCTCGAGGAAGTGGAGGCCGAGGTGCGGGCCCAGATCGACAAGGCCCTGAAGGCCGGCATCGACGTGACCCACATCGATTCCCACATGGGCACGCTCCAGTACGACCCCAAGTACCACGAGGTCTATCTCAAGATCGCCAGGGACTACAATCTGCCGTGCCGTCTGGCGGGCCGCGACCTCATGCGCCAATTCAAGGCCGAGCACATCCTCGACATGGCGAAGGAGATGGGCGTGCTGGGGCCCGAGCACCTCTTCATGGGCGATCCCGACTCGGTCGAGGAGACGGAGGCCTTCTGGCTGGCGCGGCTCAAGGAAGTGAAGCCGGGCATCGTGAGCGAGATCTACATCCATCCGGCGTACATAACGCCCGAGATGCAGGACACCACGGCGTCGCATCGGCAGCGCACCGCGGACAGCGACTTCTTCAAGAAGCCCAGCACGCTCGAGGCCATACGGGCGGAAGGCATCGAGCTCATCAGCTATCGGGAACTGCGCGAGTTGCAGCGCACCGGGAAGCCCCTGCCCCGGGTTGAATCCTACGCCTGGTAAGCGATTCACTTTATTGGCAGTCACGAGGGCCGCGCCGCGATGGGTGCGGCCCTTTGTACGCACAACACCGAAAAAGGAATGCATGTGTCCTCGGCGTTGATCATTTTCGATATTGACGGAACCCTCTTCGAGACGCGGCGGGTCACCGTGCCGGCCGTGCAGCGGACCTTCGCTGCCCACGGCCTGCCCGTGCCCGACGCGGACGCCATCATGAGCTTCACCGGCCATCCCGTCGAGCAGTACCGGGCCTGGCTGGCGGGGCTGTGTCCTCCCGACCGGGCCTGTGAGATCGTGGAGGAGGCCGACCGGACCGAGGTCGCGCTCATCGGCACCGAGGGGCGCCTCTACGCCGGAGTCGAAGAAGCCCTGGACGCGCTCGAAGGCGAGGGGCACGTCCTCGCCCTGTGCTCGAACGCGCCCGACGACTACATGGAGGCCTTTCTCCGCGCGTCGGGATTGCGGTCCCGCCTTTGCGCGTGGCGATGCCGCGGCACGCGAGATACCGACAAGACGCGCATGGTCGGCGAACTGGTGGCGTCGATATCGAACCGGCCCGTCATCGTCGTCGGCGACCGTCGCGACGACGTGGACGCCGCCCATGCCCACGGCGGCCTGGCCGTCGGCGCCGAGTACGGCTTCGGCAGCCCGAAAGAGCTCGCCCGTGCCGACGCCCGCGTCGCTTCCCCGCGCGACATCCCCGATGCGGTGCGCCGCCTTCTCCAACCGGCCCGATCGCAACGCTGCGGTTGCCCGTAGCGCCCCGCGAGCGCAACGGAGGCGCATTGCTTCCCCCCCGGCTCCGACCTACAATGCCACGGTCAGGTTTACTTCGTCGGGAAAAAGCGAGGGAGGTGGCCGTGAAATCCACAATGTTCGCAGCGGTACTTTGCCTGATCGCCGGGACGGCGTGGGCACAGCAGGGGGAGCTCATCTTCCCCGTCCAGTCGAAGCACGTGCACGGCAGCAGCCTCGTGCAGTGTCAAAACGGGGATCTGCTGGCCTGCTGGTTCTACGGGTCGGGTGAGCGCAGCGCCGACGACGTGCAGATCCAGGGCGCCCGCCTCAAGAAGGGCGAGACCCAATGGAGCGAGGTCTTCCAGATGGCGGACACGCCGGGGTTTCCCGACTGCAATCCGGTGCTGTTCATCGACGCCCAGGATCGCCTGTGGCTGTTCTGGATCCGCGTGCTGGCGAACGGCTGGCAGAACTCGCTCCTCGAGTTCCGTCGCGCGGAGGACTACCTCGGCGACGGTCCGCCCCAATGGAACTGGGCCGGCGTGCTGGCGCTGAAACCGGGGCCCGAGTTCGCCGAGGACATCGAGGCGGGGTTCAAGGAACTCGGCGTCGATGAGCCGCTCTGGGCCGAGTACGCGCTGCCCTACAGCCGCTTGATCGTCGAGGCGGCTCAGGACAAGCTCAAGCGGCAGCTGGGCTGGATGACCCGCATCCATCCGCTCGTGCTGCCCAGCGGCCGAATCCTGCTGCCTCTGTACAGCGACGGGTTCAACGTTTCTCTGGTGGCCTACTCCGACGACACCGGCGAGACCTGGAACGTCAGCAAGCCCATCGTGGGCCTCGGGCCCATCCAGCCCACCCTGGCCCGGCGCACCGACGGTACCGTCGTGGCCTTCATGCGCGATTCGGGCGGGCCGCCTTCGCGGGTGCTGGTCGCCACCTCGACGGACGACGGCGAGACCTGGTCCGTGGCCACCGACACCGACATCCCCAATCCGGGGTCGAGCCTCGAGGCGATCACCCTCAAAGACGGCCGCTGGGCGCTGATCTTCAACGATACGGAGAACGGACGCCACAGCCTCGCCCTCGCCCTGTCGGACGACGAAGGACGGACCTGGAAGTGGAAGCGGCGCATCGAGGAAGGTGCCCGACGCGAGAGCAGCTTCTCGTATCCGTCCATGATCCAGGCCGACGATGGGCGTATCCACGTCACCTACTCCCACAGCACGCGGGAAGGCAAGTCCATCAAGCACATGGCGGTGGACCCGGAGTGGATCGTCGAGGGTCAATGACCTGAAAAACGGAGCCGGGGCGCGCAGGCGTACAAAAAACCCCGCCCCCCCGTTTTTTTTGTTGAAAAGGGGGACCTCCATGACCCCCCCGGGGTAACAGATAGC
>CAYVOE010000393.1:0-894 GCA_964452795.1 uncultured Nitrospiraceae bacterium | reverse complement strand
CCGGGGCGCGCAGGAGTCAAATCCCGCGCGCCCCGGCTTTTTGATTCTGTCAATCGGGGACGACCTTGCCGCCGCGGTTATACCTGATCGAAGGCCTGCTCGAGATCGGCGATGAGGTCTTCGAGGTCCTCGATCCCCACCGAAATGCGGACGAGGTCTTCGGTGATGGTCATGCTGCGGCGCACCTCGGGGGGCATGCTCACGTGGGTCATGCTCCAGGGATGCTCGATGAGCGATTCGACGCCGCCCAGCGACTCGGCCAGGGTGAACAGCTTGACGCTGCTCAGGAGCCGGAAGGCCTCCGCTTCGCCGCCCTTCACGCGGAACGAGAAGGTGCCGCCGAAGCCGGTCATCTGGCGCAGGGCGAGGTCGTGCTGGGGATGGCTCTCGAGGCCGGGATGGAGCACCTTCTCCACCTTCGGATGGTTTTCGAGCCAGCGCGCGATGGCGAGGGCATTGCGATTGTGCTCTTCCATGCGCACCGCCAGGGTTTTCACGCCCCGCAGCACCAGGAAGCAGTCCTGGGGTCCCGCGCAGGTGCCCATGGCGTTCTGGAGGAAGCCCACCTTCTCGGCCAGGACGGGGTCTTTGACGATGATGGCGCCGCCCACCACGTCCGAGTGGCCGTTGATGTACTTCGTGGTCGAGTGAACCACGATGTCCACTCCCAGGTCGAGGGGCCGCTGGAAATACGGCGACAGGAACGTGTTGTCGCAGATGGTCAGCACGCCCCGCTCTCGGGCCACCCTGGCCACGGCTTCGAGGTCGATGAGGTTCATCAGCGGGTTGGTGGGGGTCTCGATCCAGATGGCCTTGGTCTCGGGTCGGATCGCGGCCCGCACCGCATCAAGGTCCCGCAGGTTCACAAAGTCCACCTTCACCCCCTTGTCGGCC
>CAYVOE010000392.1:0-5003 GCA_964452795.1 uncultured Nitrospiraceae bacterium | reverse complement strand
ATGCCCGTGCGGGACGAGGTGTCGATGGCCGCGCTGGCGAGGGCCTGGAACGGCACGCGGTTGGTGGCCGCCGTGTCGAGGTAAACGCCCTTTTCGCCGATGAAGGCGGGGCTGCGCTGAAGGTTTTCCACAAAGGCCCGGAGCGTCTCCGGATCCTGGGCATAGCCGAGAATGATGAAGCCGTTCGGCCGCTTGGGCGGCATCGAAGGCCCTTCGGCGTCGCCGCCCATGCCCATGCCGCCACCCATGCCCATGCCGCCGCCGAGGCCCATGCCGCCCATGGGGCCGCCGCCCAGGCCGCCCATTCCACCCATGGACGAGCCGCCCATGGGCATCAGGCCCGGAAAGCCCGAGCTGGGCAGGTACTGACGGGCGCCCGAACCACCGAGTCCGCCGCCCATGCCCATGCCGCCGCCCATGCCCATGCCGCCCATGGGGCCGCCGCCCAGACCGCCGGGAGCCGCGCCGCCGCCGGGTCCACCGCCGAGGGCGCCCAGGCCGCCCATCATGCCGCCGCCGAGACCGCCCATCATGCCGCCCTGTCCATCGTCGCCGATGTAAGTGGTCTGAATGGAGCTGAACCAGACCCCCTTGCCTTGCGGACGGGCTTCGTTGATGGCCACGAGCTTGTCGAGCCAGAAGGTGCGGCCGTTCCGGGCCTTATCCAGTTGCTCGACGCGGCTCGACAGGGTGTCGAGGGTGCTGTTGACCTGCTGCAGGTCGGTCTCGAACTGGGATTTCCGGAGGGGATCCTGGTACAGGCTGGCGTCGAAGGTGGCGATGCTTCGCTTGAGCTGGTCGATCTCCTTGAGCACCAGCTCGTTGCGCTTGGCGCGGATGGGAATGAACGACGCCATGATCAGCGCCAGGCAGACGAAGGACAGGATCCAGTAGAAGGCCTGCTCCTTGCGCCGGGCCGCCTCGGTGATCCGCGGCGGAATCAGGTTGATCTCGATGGGGACGGGCTGGAGGGTCCGCAAGGCCAGACCCAGCACCACCGCGGCCTGCTCGGGATGCTCGTTGGCCTCCTGCGCGCCGGCCGACACCGCCACCCCCGCCAGGGGCTGGGCGATTCGAACGTCGAGGCCGAGCTGACGCTGCAGGTAGGGCACAATGTTGCGCAGCGAGGCCGTGCCGCCCGTCAGGATCACGCGGGAGACGGGTCCGCCGCCCGGCTGAGACCGGAAATACGAGAAGGACCGGGAAATCTCGCCCACGAGCCGGTTGAGCACCTGGCCGATGACTTCGCCGCCCTTGCCGTCGCGCTGGGCGTCTCCGGTGGGGGCGAAACCCCGTTCGCGCTTGAGCTTCTCCGCCTCGGCAAAGCTGATGTTGAAACTGCGGGCGATGGCGGCGGTGATGTCGTTGCCGCCGATATTGAGGCTGCGGGTGAACCGGAACTGGTTCTCCCGCTCGATGACGATGTCGGTGGTGCCGGCGCCGATGTCGATGAGGGCCACGCAATCGCCCTGATCGGCGAACTCGCCGGTATGCTTCAGCCAGTTGTACGCCGCCAGGGGGGCCACGTCAACCGTGTTGACGGTACGTTTGACGTCCTGGAGCAGGTCGAGGGGGCGGTCCACCACGTCGACCTTGATGGCGGTCATCAGGACGTCGTATCCGCCGGCCTCGGTGCGGCCGAGCACCTGATAATCGAGGGCGATCTGGTCCAGCGAGAAGGGGATCTGCTGCTGGATCTCGTACCGCACGATCTGCGGGAGCTTGTACTCCGGCACCGGGGGCAGGGCGCGGGCCCGCGTGAACACCGACTGGCCCGGGACTCCAAAGACGACCTTTTTCGAACGCACCTTGGCGTCGCGAAGCAGTTGCTTCAGCGTGTCGCGCCGGACAGCCCGCCGCGCCTCTTCGTCCATCGACGGGTCGAGGGGAAGTTCGCGCTGGAAGTACTTGGTGAGCTGATAGCCCGACTTGGTCTTCGCCAGTTCGCACAGGCGAATCGCGCTCGAACCGATATCGAGGACCAGCCGTTTCGAGGAACTGCTCTTCAGACTAGCCATTGTGAGACCTCGCCGGCAGGAGATTGGGGGTCAGCCCATCGGATACAGCGACAGAACGACGCCGGCGGTCCTCCCCCGGCGTCGGACACGGCGAATTCGCAACTCATCGCCCTCTCCCAGGCTTTGTAAGCCATTTATTTCGATTGTAGTAAACAACCAGATCCGTGTCAAGAATAAAAACCGCGCCGAGTTGCCCTTCAGCCCTCTTATAACTCACCTTTTCCTCCCGGTTTGCGGGAAATCAGGGACGTGCAGAAGCCGTCTGAGTCCCCCGCTCCGGTTCGGCGTCTCGCGCACACCGGAAACCGTAGTCGTTCCGCTTCTCCGTGGCCCGGGCATAGTGCCGGCTCGTGCACCGGACATCCATTTCCCGGCTCCGGAACGAGCCGCCCCGAAGCACGCGGAACACCTGGCCGTAGTCCTTTTCAATGGCCGTGTTGCCGGGGTACGCGCTGTACCAGCTCGCCGTCCATTCGTATACGTTCCCCGCCATGTCCACGCAACCGGACGGGGACGCCCCGCCGCGGTACCGACCCACCTCTTCGGGGCCGAGGTTGGGCTTCTCGGCGGAGTTGCACAGATTCTTGTCAAACCGGTCCCCCCACGGGTACTGGCGGCCGTCGGTGCCCCGGGCCGCCCGCTCCCATTCCTCCTCCGTGGGCAGGCGTTTGCCCACGGCCTCGGCGAAGAACCGGGCTTCCTCCCAGCTCACGTTGGTGACGGGATAGTTGTCCCGGCCCTTCTCGTAGACGTGGGTCGGGATCACCGCCTTGTACTCGGCGTTGGTCACCTCGTGGCGATCGATATAGAAAGGTTTCAGCGTGACCTTGCGCTGGGGGCTTTCGTCGGGGATCCCGTCGAAGCCCATAATGAATTCGCCCCCCGGGATAAGGACCATGTTGAGGGGGGCGTCGCCGGGCTCCAGCGTCAGGCTGACGATGCGCGAGTCACCCGGCTTGAGGGTCAGGACCTCCTCGGCCATGAGGTAGCCGGGCTGATATATGGATACCGTGTACGTGTCGGGAATCAATTCGAAGGTGGCCGGTGTAACCTCCGCCTGCTTCTGATCGTTGATCCAGATAAGGGCACCCGAGGGGCGGGAGAAGATCTCGACGCTGGCGGGCACGGGCCGGAGCTGGTGGAGGAAGGGATATACGTAATCTTCTTCGACGTAGAAGGTGTTCGTGACGGGCTGGTAGTTGGTCAGCCGGAGCTCATACGTCCGGTCGCCCATGGGGACGGGGTAGCTTTTCAGCGGTGTCTTCCCGCAGACCTCGCCCGTGTCCAGCACCACCTCCGCGCCGGGCGGGTCCGATTCCACGCTGAGGAACCCTACCCGGGGTTCGAGGTTCACCACGAGCCGCTGCTCGCCCTGGGCGGTGACGGTCATGGTCCTCGAACTCGGTTTGTAGCCGTCTTTGGTTATATACACCACATACTCTTTCGGAGGAAGATTCGTCAGCGTGAGAGGCGTCTGCCCTTCGGGTACGCCGTCGATCGTCACGTCCGCGCCGTCCACCGGGGTGGTCTCGATGCTCACGCGGGTAGCGAGGCTTACTTCCGCCTGCCCACAACCGGCCAGCCACCCGGAAAGTACCAGGAACGCCGCCGGGACTACACCGATGCGCTTCACGCCCATGCTTGCTCCCGAACCTGTGCTGCGTTCTCACACAACCGGAGAGAGAACCGCGAAAACCTCCTTTCGAAGCCCGCGGAATGGGCCGCATACCGCGTCTCTGATTAGATTTAAGCGTATTTGGGGCCGCCTTGGCAAGCCCTTATTGATCCTCTTGGATTTTGATGGGCTGTCTCTCCGGAGATTCGAAGTTTCGCACATAGTCCTCGATCGACGCCGACGGCACCACGGTGAATGCGAAGGTCGCCGGGGTCTCGTCGAAGGTCGGGGCCGTGTCGCCGGGCAGGGTCGCGCCGGCCCAGGCCCGAAACACCCAGTTCACCGGAAACTGGGGATGGGACAGACCGTTCCCGGCGCCGGTGTAGGCCGACGGGTCGAAGTCGAGCGGGATCACCACGTTAGCCGCCGTCACCGTACCCGCGAGGTTGATGGTCTGGGTCGGGAAGAACCCTTCCTGTCCGTTCGGCACCAGTTCCCAACGGATCTGCAAGTCCGTGAGGCTGCCGGGGTTCTGGGTGAGCAACTGGATGTCGAAGCGGGCCTCGAGCCGCACCGTGGGGTGGTCCGACGGGGTCGGGAGCAGGTTCTGGCTGCCGAAGTTGGTCTCGCCGGAAACAGGGTTGCGCTGATCCAGGGGCGGCCGGTTGTGCCAGAAGGTGGCCGTGAGGCCCGTGTCGGGCACGCCGCCGTCGCCGAGCTGGAACCGCATCCAGTTGAGCCCCGGCGACACGGCAAACGCGATGGGATCGTCGATGTTGGCGATCTGGAACGTCGGGGCGATCAGGGGCGGCACGCCGTAGTTCTGGATGGGCCAGGGCTCGACGTTGCCCGCCTCGTCGGCGCCGCCCACCACCAGCAGGAACCAGTGGCCGGCGTAGGTGGGATCGCCCAGGATCCCGAGAGACGAGAACTCGGTAAAGGTGATCTGGTTGTCCACGTCCCAGTTGGACCAGCCGGTTACAGGCGTGTAGGGCCCGTTGAGGTTGGCCGAATGCCACAGCCGATAGGTGAAGATCGGCTTGGGCAGATCGAGGGTGGGCGACGCGATGGTCCGGTTCAACTGCCACGTGATGGGGAACTGGATCTGGCCGCCTTCCTGGTTGGGCACGAACCGGGTCCGGGCCTCGATGAGCCACCAGATCTGGAGCGGCGCCAGGGTCTCGTCGAAGGGCGTGATGTTCCCCGCCCGGTCCACGCCCTGGAACCGGGTGGACACGTGGAAAAGGTTGTCGCGGGCACGGACCCACGACAGGCCGGGCACGGGACCGGGATTGCCGGCGGGGTCCATGTCTTCAAAGGTCCAGGAGAGGGCCGTGTTTTCGTTGTTCGACAGGAACACGCCCGGAGGT
>CAYVOE010000391.1:0-5047 GCA_964452795.1 uncultured Nitrospiraceae bacterium | reverse complement strand
GCAGCGCCCGGACGAGCTCGTGGCGCAGGTATGCCGTCTCCTGCCACGGACTGCGGAGCGCCTCAACGCATCGCGCGTTGCGAGGCGTCCAGCGGGTAGCCCCAGGGGAAAAAAGCCTCCCCCGCCCGCAGGAAGGCTTCCAGCAAGGAGGCCACCAGGAGCTTGCCCAGCAGCCAGGCCTTGGCCCCCTGGGGATCTTTCTTGGGCAGGTGCCCCAGCGCCAGCAGGCTTTTCAACCGCTTGAAGATCCGCTCGATCTGCCAGCGGCCCCGGTACAGCTCGAGCGTCGCGGCGGCCGATAAGTGCTCGGGCGGCACCGTGGTAAACACCGCCACGTATTCCGCCAGCTTCAGGGTGTCGAGGTGCACGTGCCGCCCCTTTTTCCGCGCCTCCCGCAGCATCTCCGCGCAGGCCCGGTTGGCCGCCGCCCGGCTCGTGCGCACCGCGCACACCCGCCCCGTCGCGTACGCCTGCCTGCGCCGGTCCAGCGCCACCCGACAGGGCCATTCGCCGACGGCCCCGCGCCGAAGCCGCCCCAGGCGCGGCACCCGGGTCAGGGGACGGCCCGCCTCGGTCTCCAGCGGCAGGGTCGTGCGGGTCAGCCGCGCAAGCACCGCCCCGCCGTGGCGCACCCCGTGGGCCACCCCCGGCGGGGTCGTATAGATCCGGTCGCCGATGAGCAGGTCCCCCGGAGACACCGGGTAGCGCCGGAAGGTCTCGCCCCCGGTGACATCCGTGACCTCCAGGTAGTCGCACTGCAGGGTGTCCAGCTCCACCGCGTAGTGTACCCGCCAATCGATGCCCGTGCTGCCCGGCTTTGATACGATGCCGGCGTCCACCAGGCGCGCCCGGTAGTCCCCCGGCAAGGCCGCGTGGGCCCGGCCGTCGCCCCCGTGCTGGATCAACGCCAGGGCCATCCAGCGGAACCAGTCGCCCGCCTCGCGCAGCCGCTTCCACACGGCCACCCCCGAGACGTCCGCGAGCCGGGCCTGCCGGGCCCGCAGGGCCGTCTCCTGGAGGGAACACCCGGCGGCCAGGTGAATCAACAGGGTGCGCAGCAGGCTTTCGGCATCCGGGAACTTCCGGGTCCGGCGCAGGGCGTGGGTTTCCCGGGCCATGTCCTGCCAGCCCGGGGGGAGGAAGCGCAGCACCACCTCCCAGTCTTCCAGGTCCTCCCGCAGGACCTCCTCCACGGGGCGCAGAACCTCCATGGCCGCCTCCTTTTCCGTGTCTCGGTGAGGACACAACCCCAGTATAGGCCAAACCCCTCGAAAACGGCCCAAAATTAAGTTAACGCCTATGCCCCTTCGGGGAAGAGAAGAGGGTGGTGAGCGGTGGTACCCAGGGTGGCGCTCGCTGTCGCTCGCTGTCGCTCGCTGACCCTGGGCTAAATCATGGATCCCCTTCGGGGAATTTTCCAACGCCGACGGTGATACGAGGGTGCGCGCATCGTTCGTTTGATGGACGCGAGGCGGATGCGTCCGCTTCGGGAGATTTCTCCGCAGACGGAGGGTTAATTCGGGACGGTCGGGTCGTAGGTCGGATCGATGTATTGCGCATCCGGCTCCTGGGGAGACGATTTGAGCCGGACCGGGGCGGGGTTGTGTCTGATGGGTGTGTTCTGGATTGCGCACGATGATGCGAGTCGGTCTTCGGGTGCGCGGATGGCAGCGGGGCCGTGGGTCAGCGACTGGCGGTTTGGGTGCGGGGGCGCGATCCGGAGCATCGGGTGAGAGGGTTCGGTTGCGCGATATGGCTGGTGTATATTTGGACTGCAGGGCGCAGGGAGCGTGAAGCCGGGGGGCGGCAGGAGGGGTCATGTACGTGCCAGGCGGGGAGGCACAAGGCCCGGAGCGGGGGCGGCGCCGGGTGTGGGGGATTCTGATTTCCCTGGTGGCGCTGGCCGTTGGGCTGGCGATCGTCGGTCTGGCCGTCGATCAGACGGTGAGGGCGTTGACCGGTCGCGGCATTTTGGCGTTGGTCCGAGTCTCCGACCGGCCGTTCGATGGGTGCTCTGAAGGCGTACCCTTCTCCGATGACATACTGCTCCTCGAACCGCCGGTCATCCGGGAACGCCATTCGGCCGTACGGACGGGCGAGCGGACGTCTCGCTCGGGGAGGGTCCGGCCCGCGGCACCTCCGGTGACGCTGCTCGATACGGCGCCCGGCCGCGCCCTCATTCAGCACGCAACCCCGGAAAAGGGTGCCGTATTAAAGTGGTTCGGACCCAGGAAGTACGTGTTGGAATCGTGGTTCGTTGAATCCGTGGACCACCGGCACGGCCGGGTCGTCCTGACCCATTCCGGGGAACGTCGGAGCGTGGTGCTTGAAGCGGATCCGGGGTGGGCCTCCGGAGCCGGTCCGCGGGTGACCCTGGAAGGGGTGGTGCATGAGGACAGGATTCGGTTGCGGATCCAGACCGCCGAAGGCGAGCACGTGGCCCACTGCGGTCCGGGGGACATCGTCTGGGGGCCATACCGCGTTCTCAAGACGGAGCGATCTCCGACTCGAGCCGTTCTCTTCCACGAGGTCAGCGGACGCGAATTGTCGCTGGAGTTCAACGAGCTGGCGCTGATGCCGTAGCGGTGTCCGTCGCTACACCTCGACGGGTTCGTGACCGCGGGAGCGGTTTGAAGCAAGGATCGACGGCGCCCTCATCGGGCGCACTATGCCCGAGCGTTCGGTGTGCATCCTATCGTCTGCCGCAAGGGAGGTCGGGAAAGCGACTCTTCACTCCTCGGGCGAATCGGGCTCGTTCCCGTCTTGGGAATCGTCTTTGGGCTCGATGGGCGAGGCGAGGACCTTGTCGACGCGGCGGCCGTCCATGTCCAGCACCTCGAGGCGGAGTCCCTGCCAGTCGAAGTGCTCGCCGGCCTTGGGAATGTGGCCGATCTGCATCATGACGAGTCCGCCGAGGGTCTGGTAATAGGTGGATTCCTCCTGGGGCAGCTCGTCGAGGTTGAGCAGGTCTCGGAACTGGTCGACGGGGAGGCTGCCGTCGAGGAGCCAGGAGCCGTCTTCGCGGCGAACGGCAAGGGTATCCTCGCCGGGGCCGCCCTCGGGCAGGTCGCGCACGATGGCTTCGAGCACGTCGTGGAGGGTGACCAGTCCTTCGAGTCCGCCGTATTCGTCGATGACGAGGGCGATGTCCTGGCCCGATTTGCGGAAGAGTTCGAGCAGCCGGATCACGCGCATGCTTTCGGGGACGTACAGGGGGGTGCGGGCCATGGCCCGGAGGTCGAGGGGCCGATCGGCCAGGCACTCGACGAGGAGGTCTTTGGCGTAGATGACGCCCACCACGGCGTCGAGGCTTTCATCGGCCACGGGAAAGTGGGAATGACCGCCGGCGGAGATGGTCTGAACCAGGTCTTCGCGGGTGTCTTCGGGGTCGATCCACTCAATTTCGGGTCGGGGCGTCATGATGGCGCCCACGCGCCAGTCGGCGAGGCGGAACACGCTTTCGACCATCAGGCGCTCGACCTCCTCGAAGAGTCCGGCCCGGGCGCCCTGTCGCAGGAGGATCTTGATCTCGTCTTCGGAGACTTCGGGCTCCTTGGGGGGCGGCACGCGGAGCAGCCAGAGGACGAAGTTGGTGGAGGCGCTCAGCACGCTCACCACGGGGGCGCCCAGCTTGGACAGGAAGTTCATGAACCCGGCCACGCGGCCCGCCACGCGCTCGGGATTGCTCAGTCCGAGGCGCTTGGGGACGAGCTCGCCGAGGATGAGGGTGAGGTAGGTCACCGCCACCACGACCACGGTAAAGGCGATGGGGCGGGCATAGGGTTCGGCGGCGGGTATCCGGGCCAGAACGACGGCGAGTTCGCGGGCGAGGGTGGCGCCGCCGAAGGCGCCGGTAAGAACGCCCACCAGGGTGATCCCCACCTGTATGGTGGAGAGGAAGTTGGTGGGGTCCTGCGACAGGGCCAGGGCGGCGGCGGCCCGGCGATCGCCTCGTTGGGCCCGGTGCTGGAGCCGGGTCCGGCGCGCCGACACCACGGCGATCTCCGACATCGAGAAGAGTCCGTTGGCCAGGATCAGGACAAGGATAATGAGGACTTCAAACCCGAACGATAGCATTCACACGCTCCATGAAGGGACTTCGATCCACGCCCCCGCGCGGGGAAGAGAGAACGGCAGGCGGGATCAGGGCCGCGCCCCCTGCGGCAAGGCTTCGAGGGCTCGGGCGAAGGCCTCGAACACCTCGGGCGAGAACAGTACGAAACGCACGCGGTCGAGACCGCCCTGGCGGGCGACAAAGTCGGCCACGGCGTTCACGGCGATGCGGGCCGCCTCCTCGAGGGGATATCCGTAGGCCCCGCAACTGATGGCGGGAAAGGCGACGCTGGCCAGGCCGTGCTCGCGGGCCACCTCGAGGCTGCGGCGATAGCACGAGGCCAGGAGCACCGGCTCGTTCTGCCGGCCGTCGCGGTAGACGGGCCCCACGGTGTGGATCACGTGCCGGGCGGGAAGGTTGCCCCCGGTGGTTATCTTGGCGTCGCCGGTTTCGCATCCTCCCAGGCGCTTGCATTCCTCGAGGATGGCCGGGCCTCCGGCGCGGTGAATCGCGCCGTCCACGCCGCCCCCGCCCAGCAGGGTGGGGTTGGCCGCGTTGACGATGGCGTCCACCTGTTCCCGGGTGAGGTCCCCCTGAACGACTTCAATGCGTGTGCTTCCTACCGTTCGTTCCATGAAGATCCCTTCTTGTGGCCTCCCTCCCGATCTTATTCGTTTCGGGCGGCGCCTTACAAGACGGCGGTTGCTTGTGGCGCCGTTCCGGCAGGGCGCGCTCATTTTTGCGCGGAAATCACCGGCGGGGTATCGAGTGATGCGGGATGGCGTTCACCGGACGTTGGCTCGGGAGGCCTGCGGTCGAAGGGGTCATGTGCCACGGCCCTCCCCGCCGCGGGGCTACGCGGACTGCGCTGGACGGCTTCCTCAGCCATGCCCCCACCCGTGGTAGGACGATGAGGACTGCGCTCGATGGGCTCCCGGGCAATGACGGGTCTGTGTCATCGCGAGGACCTCGTTGTGCGCAGTCCTCGTAGTC
>CAYVOE010000390.1:0-5058 GCA_964452795.1 uncultured Nitrospiraceae bacterium | reverse complement strand
GAGGGGCGGCGGTGGTACACTGGGAAGCGGTTCGATGCGGTTGGGAATTGGCGAACCGCGGTCTTCCCCGGTTCGTGAAGCTGTGTTTCTCCGATGGTCTTCCGCAGGCCCGCGCCGGCGGGTCGTAGTCGATGCCGGGCGGGCCGAATGTTTCCTCGATGTTGTGCGCGGACGGCGTCTCCCCTCGCGGGGTTCGTCCGCGGGTCGGAGCGGGGTCCCCGCGGCAGGGGCCGATAAGGTACCGGTGGATCCATGGGCATGCGTCCTCTTTCGGGGCCCGTGCGGGAAGCGCTGTTGCAGGGTGTGGTGCTTCTGGCGTTGCTTGCGGCGGCGTTCCCGGGTTTCTTTCTGCAAGGCGAGGTGTTGTCGCCGGCGGACATTCTGTTTCAGAACAAGCCGTGGGCGCCCTACGCGCCCCCGGGCTGGGAGCGGCCGCAGAATCCGCTGATGTCGGACATCGTGTCGGCCTTTGTGCCGTTCTACACGGTGACGCGGATCGCCCTCGAGCAGGGGTCGTGGCCGCTGTGGAACCCCTACGAACTGGGGGGCGTCCCGCTCCTGGCGAACTATCAGAGCGCGGTGCTGTATCCGCCGCGGCTGCTGCACGCCTTTCTCGACCTCCACTGGGCGTCGTCCATCTATATCGTCCTGAAGCTGTGGTTATGCGGGATGACGGCCTATATCTGTGGCCGGGGAGTCGGTCTGGGGGTGGGGGCGTCGCGCTTCCTGTCGGTGGCGTGGATGTTCGCGGGCTACAACCTGATCTGGTGCTATTGGCCTCTGCCGGACGTGAGCGCGTGGCTTCCGGTGGTGTTCCTGGGGACGGAACGGGCGCTTCAGGGGCGGTACCGCGCCGGTTTCGCGGCGACGGCGCTGGGCGGCACCCTCATCCTGCTGGCGGGTCACCCGGAGTCGGCCTTCACCATGAGCCTGGGCGTGGGTACGTACTTCCTGCTGCGCCTGTTGCTCGAGGGCCGGCGGGGCCGGGCCCTGTGGATGCCGCTGGCGGTATCGGGCGGCGCCTGGCTGCTGGCGCTCCTGATCTGCGCGGCCCAGGTGCTGCCCTTCCTCGAGTATCTTCGGAACAGTTCGACGTTTTTCGAGCGGGCCGATGAGGAGAAGGTGATCGCGCTGCCGCCGACGGCGGTGGCGACGTTCTTCGTGCCGCGCTTCTTCGGCACGGACGCCGACGGCAACTATTGGGGCGCGTTCCGGGCGAGCACGTACGCGTACATGATGGTATACCCGGGGCTGGCGGTGATCGTGATGGCCGTGCTGCTCCTGACGCCGGGCCCGGTCCGAAGCCGGTATCGAACCCATCTGTGGGCGCTTCTGATCCCCACGGGGCTGTTCGGCCTGCTGGCCTTCAACGAGCCGACGCTGCGGCCCGTCAACTCCCTGCCGCCCTTCCGGTCGATGGTGCTCTACTACCACGCGGCCTTCGGATTCTTCGCCCTTCCGCTGGTGGCCGCCCTGGGGGTGGAACACTGGTTTTCACAGCCGCGACGGCTGCGGTCGCTGTGGCCGGTGGCGTTGCCGGCGGCGATGGGAACGGCGATCTGCCTCGTCATGACGCGCTTTTTCTGGGACCAGTTGCAAGCCATGGGCGAGACGGACTACGTGCTGACCCAGATGGGGTTGTCGGCGGGCCTGGCGGTGCTCACGCTGGCGCCGCTCGCGGCCTACGCATTCGGCCTCGGTCGCCGGGCGGCCTGCGCGCTGCTCACGCTGGTCCTGGTCGCGGACATGCTGGTGGTGACGCGAGGGCTCAACCCGTCGATGGAGCGGCGCTACGTGTTTCCCGAGACGGCCCTGACCCGGTACTTGAAGGCGCTGGAGCCCCCTTCTCGCGTGGGCGCGGCCGAGGCCAACCTGCCCGCGGGCATCGTGGTGGGTTACGGCATCGAAGAGATGTACGGCTACGACGGGCTGTATCCGCACCGGATTATCTACTGGCTGCGCACCCTCGGCCGCAGCGTCTGGAAGGCCATGGAACCCACCCGGTCCATCGCCCACTACCTCCATTGGCCGCACTACGAGCCCATGTTCTCGGTGAAAATGCACCCGAACCGCTACGAGAAGATCGCCGAGGTGGACGGGGTGCAGATCTTCCGCAACCACGGGGCCTTGCCGCGGGCGTACCTGGTGCCGCGGGCGCGGGTGGTGGCCGATCGGCGCGACATGTTCCGCATCATGTCGAAGGAGGATTTCGACCCGTCCCGGGAGGCCCTCCTCGAGGCCCCCTTGTCGTGCCCCCTGCCCGAAGCCGCACCGGAGTCGCCCGGCACCGCCCGCATAACGGAATACCGGACCACGCACGTGGAGGTCGAGGTGGACACCCCTCAGGATGCCGTGCTGGTGCAGACCGATGCCTACTACCCCGGCTGGACCGTCGCGATAGACGGAGAGGCGACGGAGATTTTCCCGGTGTATTACGTGTGGCGCGGGGTGCGCGTGCCGGCGGGTCGGCACACGGTGGAGTTCAACTACTTTCCCGTCAGTCTGAAGGCGGGCCTGGCGGTGTCGACGCTGACCTGCTCGGCCAGCGTGATCTTCTGCGGGCTCTACCTGGTGCGGACGCGCCGACGGCGGCCGTCGCGACGGTACGCGCCCGAGATCTCCGGGGGAACATGACAAGGCGCACCGGCCGTGCTGTCCTCTCGGATCGCCCGGGCGGCGCGCCCACTCGATTCAGGGGTGAATCAGCTATCCTTGTCGTAGCGGCGTTCGCGCGGCGAACGGTCGTCGGCGGCTTCGCCGGAGGTGGCGGACTCGCTCGAGCACCCCAGGACCATAGTGGCCAGGACGCAGGCCAGCATCAGTGCGTAGAGCTTCTTCAAGGGAATCTCCTTTAGCCATGCTGCTGTGGGCCCAGGTACGTTCGTGCCCCAGCAGCCGGGCACAAACGCATGACTCCTGACATTTTCGATAACGTGCCTACTCGAACGGCGCCATAAATGCGACCGTCGGCTAATTCGGCCGATTCTATAATGCGGGATGGGGAAACGCAACAAGCCCGGCGGAAATCTCAGGACAATCCCGTCGCGCCCTCGTCAGGGCTGGGGCCACGAGGGGTCCAGGAAGCGGCCGTTCTCGCTGAGGGTCCGTCCGTCGAGCTCGATGCGGCCGCCTTCCCGCAGGTCGCACACCAGGTCCCAGTGCAGGGCCGACTCGTTCTTGCCGCCCGTCTCGGGGTAGGCGGCGCCGAGAGCGATGTGGAAGGTGCCGCCGATCTTCTCGTCGAACAGGGTGTTGCGCATGTATCGGGTGATGGAGTAGTTGGTGCCGATGGCGAGTTCGCCCAGAATGCGCGCGCCCGCGTCCTGATCGAGCATTTGGATCAGGAATTCCTCCCCCTTGCGGGCGGAGGCGTCGACCACGCGGCCGTCGCGGAATTCGAGCCGGATGCCGTCCACTTCCCGGCCCTGGCGGATGGCGGGAAAGCTGAAAACCACGACGCCTCGGGTGGCGTCCTCGAGGGGCCCGGTGAACACCTCGCCGTCGGGAAAGTTGTTGCGCCCGTCGCAATTGATCCAGCGCCGCCCTTCCACCCCCAGCGTGAGGTCCGTACCCTGAGAAGTGGTGAACCGGATCTCCCGCCCGCCGTTGAGCGTGTCGCAGGCCCGCTGCTGCCGGTCACGCACTTCGCGCCACGCCGCCGCCGGGTCGGGCTTATCGAGCATGCCCGCGCGAAACACGAAGTCGGCGTAATCGGAGAGCGACATCTCGGCCTCCTGCGCGCCGGCGTGGGTGGGATACTCCGTGCCGACCCATCGCAGCGAGCCGTCGGCCCCCCGGCGAAGCTGGGCTTCGAGGAGGGGCTTCCGTCCCCGACCCGCCAGGGCCTGGCGGGCGGGATCGACGCCGGTGAGGGACCGCGTATTGCGTTCGCCCCAGATCCCGATGGAGGCGTCCACGGTCTCGAGCTCGTGGAGGGCGACGGGATTGACGAAGGCAAGCTGGTCGTCCGATGCCAGGCGCAGGAAGGCCTCCTGGCACTCGTCGGGCACCAGGCGCACAAGTGGATGGCCGCCCGCCCGCACCACCTCGCGATACAACGCCACCGCCAGCGGTTCCGCCACGGTGGACCCGGCAATGCGCACCAGATCTCCCGGCTTCACCGCCACCGAATAGTTCACGAGCACCTCAGCCAGCTTGTCCAGGCGGGGGTCATGCATGGGGACCATCTCCTCTTGTCGAATGAGCGGGGCGGGCATCATACCGCAGGGACGAGGCCGCCGCCAAACGGCCCTTTGGCGGGTGCGGCGCCGCCGTGACATAATGCCACGGCGTGTGGCAAGAAGACCCAAGGAGAGGAGCGCGAGCGGTGCAAGTCACCAAGGCGGTGATTACGGCGGCGGGACGGGGTGTGCGCCTCTATCCCGCGGCGGACACGGTTCAGAAGGGCATGCTGCCGGTGGTGGACCGGGACGGGCTGACCAAGCCGGTCCTGCAGATCATTGCGGAGGAGGCGCTGGACAGCGGCATCGAGGAGGTCTGCGTGGTGTGCGCGCCGGGCGACGCGGAACGCTACCTCAGCCAGTTCCGCCTGCTTCGCGAAAACCTGCTCGAGGCCTTCAAATCGGTCGATTGGGCCAAGGAACAGGCCGCCCGCATCGACAACCTGCTCAAGCGGCTCCGGTTCCAGGCGCAGGAGCAGCCCCTCGGCTACGGGCACGCCGTCTATTGTGCCCGCGATTTCGCCGCCGGCGAACCCTTCCTGCTCCTGCTCGGCGATCACCTGTACCGGTCGCGTCGGGAAAACAAGCGGTGCGCCCAGCAATTGATCGAGACGGCCGTGGCCGCGGACAGCGCCGTGGCCGCGGTGCACGCCACGCGCGAACACCTCGTGAACCGCTACGGCACGCTCAGCGGCAAGCGGCTGCCCGACCGGCCGGGGCTCTACCAGATCGAGGCCATACGGGAGAAGCCGTCGGTGACCCAGGCCGAGCTCGAGCTCCAGACGCCGGGCCTCCGGGCGGGCCACTACCTCTGCTTCTTCGGAATGCACGTGCTCACGCCGACGGTCTTCGAACTGCTCGAGGAAGTCCGCGACAC
>CAYVOE010000389.1:0-5058 GCA_964452795.1 uncultured Nitrospiraceae bacterium | reverse complement strand
GAGTCCCCAGGACATCCGACCCATTCCGAGCCGGTTTCTCATGCCTTATCCCCCCTTCGACCAAATCCCGCGCAACGCGAACACAATCGGGGCCGGCCGACCCGAACGGCGGCCGACCCCTCACTTCAACGCAACGAATTCCCCCGGGACAAAGATCAGCCGGTGCCGCCCGACATGGACCCGAAGTAGTAGTAATGGGGCATGTTGGCCTCCGTGGGCGCCATGGCCAGCGAGCCCGGATGGAGCGATTCGAGCTTCAGCAGCGGGAACTTTTCGCCGTACTTGACCCACTCGACGTGGCCGTCCATGTAGAGGACGTTCGACCCGCCGGGAACGTGGTTGAATCGCGCAACGCCCTGGTCGCCGCTGGTGGGCACGGCGACGGTGTAGTAGGTGATGCCGGGGCTCCAGGCGTCCCACATGACGGGCAGGGTGCTCTGGGCTCGGGCGCCGGCGGCGGGGTTGTTGATGTCGGTGATGAAGAACCGCTCGATCCCTTCCTTCAGCCGGTGAATGGTCGAGGGCAGGGCGGTGCCGTCGTCATCGACCTTCAACAGCCAGGGCGGCATGTCGCCCGAAGGGATGTCGGCCTGTCCGGCATACTGCGGCCCGCCGTGAAGCAGGATGGTGTGGACCGAGGTGACGCAGGACGAATCCACCGCCGTCATGCTGCTCACCGCGGCTTCTTCGACCTTGACGCTGCTCGTCAGGTCGGGGACCCAGAACATGATGTTCAGGGAAGAGGCCACCGCCACCTGCTGTGAAGCGGTGGACATGGCGTAGGCGGTGTAGCAGTACGAGATGGGAGTGGACAGCTTGCTGTGGAGGCACAGGTCCTTCTGGCGCGTCTGGAGGTCGTTGGCGGGCTGGAATGCCGAGATGCGTTGGATTTGGGCCGGGAAGTCGCTTTCGATCTTCCACGACGTGCCCAGCCAGTCGCCTCCGGCGTCGGACGGGCAACGGGCGATGGCCGGGTCGGTCCAGTACTCGGGGAAGAGGGCCTTGGAATCGATCCCCATGACAGTGAAAATGCTGTTGGAGATGTATTTCTGCCGACCGGGGAATTCGCCTTTGTTTTCGCCGGCGAACATCTTGAAGATGGTGCCGAATTGCTTGAGGTTGTTCTGGCACGAAGCGCGGTTGGCGGCTTCGCGGGCCCGAGCGAGCGCCGGCAGCAGGATGGCCGCCAGGATGCCGATGATGGCGATCACCACCAGCAGCTCGATCAGGGTAAAGCCTCGTTTGTGAGTTTGCATCGGACCGCTCCTGACTCTTGGGTATCTGACCGAGGTCATGTGAATGATCGAAGGCGAATGATGCGATGAAACCGGGGGTATGAAAATCACATAGGCTGTAGTCTCCTCGACATCCGACCCGCGGCGCCTCCGGCGCGGATGGCCCGCGCCGGAGGCCCGATATCGTTCCCGATACGCCGGTGCTCCGGCCTCCCCCGTTGCCGACCCGCGGCGTCAGATGGGGATGCCGGCGACGGCGATCCAGCGACGCAGGTTCTCGACCGTGGCACGAATGTCGAGTTCGGCCTGATCGCCGGAGATCTCGCGTTCAATGATGAGCTCGCCGTTGAAGCCCATCTCTTTCAGGCGCTCGATGAATTCGGGGAAGCGGACGCGCCCTTCGCCGGGCACCACCTCCTTTCCGAGTTCGTTCCCGTTGGTGGGATAGAGCCCGTCCTTGACATGGACGTTGCGAACGTAGGGCCCGAAGACGTCCAGGGCGTCGATGGGGTTGCCCTTGCCGTACATGATGAGGTTGGCCGGATCGAGGTTGATTCCAAGGTTGTCCGTGCCGACCCGTTCGATGGTGCGCAGCAGGACCACCGGAGTCTCCTGTCCGGTCTCGAACCAGAAGCCCAGGCCCCGGTCCCGGCAGTATACGGCGACGTCGCGGATGGCCTCGACCACACCCGGATAGGCGGGGTCGTCCATGTTCTCGGGGATGAACCCGCAATGGGTGATGATGGCGGGCACCTCGAGCCACGACGCGAAATCGGCCCATTTCTTGAGCGCTTCCACTCGTTCGGCGCGATAGGCCTCGGGCACCAGGCCCAGGGTGGCCGGCCCTTCGACGAAGTTCCACACGGCCGGTCCGGGCAGACCGGCCCATACCGCGCAGACCCGCACGCCGGACGCCGCGGACTCGTCGCGGACACGACGGGCCACTTCGGGGGTGGCGACGGCCGTGTTCCAGCTGACCAGTTGGCAGACCTTCAGGCCGAAGTCGCGGGCCCGGTCGAAGCACCGCCCGGTGGGGTCCATCGTTTGCAGGACGCCGATTTCCATTTCGAGGGTCTCCGCGTCACTCGGTAAGGAGCTTGTCCATCATGGGGCTGAAGGGCACGGGTCCGTCCTCGGTGATCTCGTAGCCCGTCTCGATGCGCGCCCCGTTCCATTCGGGGTGGCCGAAGAAGCTCACGTCGATGCACACGGCCATGCCCGGCTTGAGGGCGTCCGAGCTGTTGGGTCCGAAGAAGGGTGCCTCGGCCTCGTGCAGGCCGATGGTGTGGGCGAAGGGGCACACCAGGTACTTCAGCAGCCCGTGCTTCTCGTAGTAGGCCCGTCCCGGCGCGTCGATCTCGCTGCCCTTTCGACCGACGACCAACTGGGCCTTGGTCAGGCGGAACACCTCCTTGAGATGCTCGAGGCACTGCTTCTGCGATGCCGTGTACTCGCCCGAGACCGGCAGCGTGTGGCCCACCACGCCCGCGTACCCGTTGACCTTCGGGGCGATGCCGATCATGACCGTCTCGCCGGCTTCCAGACGCTTGGTGGTGGCGGTGGGCACGACCGCGTTCGACCGCGCGCCCGACCCCACGATGGCGCTGAACCCGAACCCGGTGGCGCCGCGGCTGCGGGCGGCGTATTCGCCGGCGGCCGCCACTTCGATCTCCATGGACCCCGGCTTGATGGCGGCCCGCATGGCGTCGTAGCTGCGGTCGGCCAGGGCGAAGGCGGCGCGGATCTGCTCGCGCTCCCAATCGGATTTGTCGTAGCGCAGGGATACGAAGTCTTCGGTAATGTCCACGATTTCGACGCCCTGGAACCCGTCCCGGATCTGACGGTAGCAGTCCGCCGGCATGCGGCCGCCGCCGACGAGGCCCGCCCGCCGAATCTCGCCTTCCCGCGCCTTCAGCTCTTGAAACAGCGAGGGGAAGTCGGTGATGGTGGCGTTGGGGTACTCCTCGTCGGGGACCATGAACACCGGGAAGTTCCGGGTCTCGGTAATGGCGCTGTCGAGCTTGGCGAACGGTTCGCTCTCGGGCCCGCCCAGGAGCATGGCGTCTCCGTCCTTCAGCACCAGCACGGCGCCGCTCTCGAACTGAGGGCACCAACCCGTAAGGTACCAGCCGTTTCCGATGTTGAACTCGTCGTAGTAGACCAGCGCCAGATCCAGGTCCTTGGCCTCCAGAATGGCCTTGACCCGTGCGAGCCGGGCGTCGCGTTCCTCAATGCCCAGATATCCCATTTCCTAAGCTCCTCTTGCGCCCACCACGGGCGGGTTCTCGGGCGTTGCCGCCTCCGGGATAGGGACCCCCTATTGGTTTCTCAGGTTCCCGTGTATAGCTTGGCACGGCGGGCCCGCGAGCGATTGAGCGTTTTTCGATCCGACTTGTACGGATCCGAGCAGGGGCCGGGATTCGAGGCAACACGGCGTTTGACTTTGACCGGCCCGGGATCCCATGCTTGAGGGACCTCGCAACCCGACGGCGAGGCGCATTCGACGTGGCCGGTTTCACTTGTACCTTTCACAAAGGAGAACACGATGAACTACAGGTGTGTGTTGCCTTACGCGTGCATGCTGTTGCCGCTCCTGTTCACGGCAACGGCCTGGGCGCAAGACCCGCAGACGCCGTCTACCGACGCGGCGGGCGCTCCGGCCGCATCTCCCAATTTCGATGAAAAGACCCGGGAGATCGTCGACAAGACGATGGACGCCCTCCAGAACGCCTCGTCCCTTCAGTTCAATGCCAACCTCTCGCTGAACATGGCCCTGGGAGAGGATAAGCAGGAAGTCTCGAGCGCCTTCCGGGTGGCGGCGGAAGATCCCAACAAACTTTCGATGGTGTCGGAAGGCGGGCCCATGGGCATGACCCTGGTCAGCGACGGCAAAGACCTGTACACCTACCTCCCCGCCCTTTCGCAGTACATGGTCGAGCCGGCGCCCGGAGCCATGCAGGCCATCCTCGACCAGGCGGGCGCCAATCCGCCGGCCCTGTTCATCCTGGCCCTGACGGCCGAGAACCCCCGGGAGATCCTGCTGGACGGCGTGACGGATGGGAAATACGTCGGCACCGAGACGCTGGACGGAGTCGAGTCCCACCACATGGCCTTCACCCATCCCGAGCTGAACTGGGACCTCTGGGTTCAGACGGGTGAGAAGCCCGTGATCGTGCGCATCAAGCCCGATCTGGGCAAGGCACTCGCCCAGGAAGTGCCTGAAATGAAGGCCGAGATGATTATCAGCTACAGCAACTGGGTCGTGGGCGAAGACGTGCCGGACGACACCTTCAAGTTCACCCCGCCCGAGGGCGCGCAACTGGTGTCCAACGACCAGGAACCGCCCCATGCCCTGCTCGGCGCCACGGCGCCCGAGTTCCAGCTCGACCTCCTCGACGGAGGCAGCGTCAAGCTCAGCCAGCACAAGGGCAAGGACATCGTCATCCTCGACTTCTGGGCCACCTGGTGCGGACCCTGCCGCCGGGCCATGCCCATCATCAGCAACGTGGCCAAGGAGTTCCAGGGCCGCAACGTGGTGCTCTACGCGGTGAACCTGAGCGAAGAACCCGACGCCATCAAGTCCTTCCTGACCGATCAGGGCCTGGACGTCAAAGTAGCTCTCGACAAGGATGGGAGCGTGGGCCAGCAGTACCAGGCCGCGGCCATCCCTCAGACGGTGATCGTCGACAAGGACGGCAAGGTTCAGGCGGTCCACGTGGGGATCATGCCGGGGCTCGAGGACACGCTGCGGCAGCAGTTGACCGCGCTTGCGGAGGGCAAGAGCCTGCTCGACGCGAAGCCCGCGCAGTAACGCGAATTCAAA
>CAYVOE010000388.1:0-5130 GCA_964452795.1 uncultured Nitrospiraceae bacterium | reverse complement strand
TGCTGCAGGCCGATCTCCTGCTGGAAAAGCCCGCCGAGCCTTCCCTTCTGACCTCTCCGGAGTACTCCCGCGAGGGTTCTGTATACTTCCGCATCCTGGCCTACGGAAAGTCCGTGTGCCGCGTCTTGATGTCCGTCGAACCCCGTCCCTTCTCGGACTACAGCCCCATGCTGGCTTTCCACGAGTCGATGCGGCCCGTCCCCTGCACGGTGGATCGGGAAAACGACGAGTGGCACGTGCGGGCCGGCTCGACCCTCGTCCTGACCACCGGCGAAGGCCGCTTCTTCGCCCCTTCTCTCTTCCCGCGCCGGGCCTCGGGCGCCCGCGTACAGGGCGGAGACCTGGTGGATGCGCCCCCCTTCTTTCGGCTGGTCCGCGCCGGGGGCGGCTGCCTGTCGGGCGTGTCGTGGGCCATCGATCCCAACGAGCACTTCTGCGGCACGGGAGAACGGTTCGACCGCATCGATCTCTACGGCCGGCGCATCGATCTGGTTAATGAAGATGCGGTGGGCGTCAACAGTTGCCGGGCCTATAAGAACGTGCCGTTCCTCATGAGCTCCCGGCCTTACGGCCTGTTCATGCATTCCACCGCGAAAATGCGGCTCGACATCGGATGCCATTCCACCCAGTCGCTCCAGTGGCTCGTGGAAGACGACGGCCTGGACCTCTTCTTCATCGCCGGCGACGACTTCCGCGAAATCCTCCACAGCTACCGCCGCATCACCGGGTTTCCCGAGATGCCTCCCGTGTGGTCCTTCGGCGCGTGGATGAGCCGGTTCACCTACTGGTCCGACTCCGAGGTCACCGCCGTGGCCGAACGCCTGCGCCGCGAGGAATACCCCGCCGACGTGCTCCACCTCGACCCGGCCTGGTTTCCCGAGTTCTGGAAGTGCGACTTTCGGTTCTCTCCGGAGCGTTTCCCAGACCCCGAAGGTTTTTTCCAGCGAATGCGCGACGCCGGATTCCGCATCAGCCTGTGGCAGTGGCCCTACATTCAGGAGGACACCTGCCTGTGCCCGGAAGCCCGGGAGAAGAACTACGTGGGCCGAGTGTCCGATCCGGCCAGCCGATTGCGCCGAGGTCTCGGGGTCCTCGACACCCTCGACCTCACCCGCCCCGAAGCCGTGGCCTGGTACAAGAACCTCTTGCGCCATGCCCTCGAGCGAGGCGCCGCGGTCATCAAGGCCGACTTCGGCGAATGGATCAACGAGCAGGCCCAATACCACGGCCTCGAAGCCTCCAAATACCGGAACCTGTTCGCCCTCCTTTACCAGCAGGCGGTCTCGGAAGTCACCCGGGAAGTGAAAGGCCACGGCCTCATCTGGGCCCGAGCCGCCTGGGCCGGCAGCCAGCGGTATCCGGTCCACTGGGGCGGCGACGCCGCGGCGACCTACAGCGGTATGGCGGGTACCCTGCGCGGAGGATTGCACCTGGGCCTCTCGGGCTTCGCCTTCTGGAGCCACGACGTGGGCGGGTTCTACGGCGTGCCCGACTTCGTGCGGACGCGGCCCTCGGACGACCTCTACGTGCGGTGGACCCAGATGGGCGTCTTCAGCTCCCACATCCGGTACCACGGCACCACGCCCCGAGAGTCCTGGGAGTACCCCGCCGTGGCCGACTCCGTTCGGGAATGGCTGCGCCTGCGCTACGCCCTGCTCCCCTACATTCTCTCGGAATCGGAGAAAAGCTGCGCCGGCGGCCTGCCCGTTCTGCGCGCCCTGGTCCTGGACTGGCCCGACGACCCCACGGCGTGGGTCGTCTCGGACCAGTACCTCTTCGGCGACGCCTTTCTCGTCTGCCCCGTCATGACCCCCTCGGGCACCCGCGACGTATACCTGCCCGAAGGCGCCTGGGTCGACTTCTGGACCGGCGCCCTTCTCGAGGGGCCCCGCTGGCTCAGGGGGGTCGAGTCGCCCCTGTCCACATTGCCCCTCTACGTGCGCCACGGCGCCCGGGTCGAATTCGCCGAGCCGGTCTGTTGCACCGATCAACTGCCGGAGGCCCGGCGCTTCACCATCGCCTTCGACGAAGAGTACGCGGGTTTCGGTGCATCCGAGCTGGCCCGCCACGTCCATCTGGGCGAAGAAGTCCTGCCCGCCCCCTTTTCAACCCAAGGAGACAACCTATGGCAAACCACGGCTTGACTCCCGAACAGGTCGAAGAGTTCCACGAGAACGGCGTGATCCACCTGGGTCGCGTGCTCAATGCAAGTGAAGTAACCGAGGCGCAGGGACGGTTCGAGGCCGTCTTCGATGCCCAATCCCGCCGCCCGGGGAAACACCTGCGCAACCTCGCCGCGCGGAGCTTTTCCGACGACGACCAGAAGGCCGACACCCCGCTGCGAATGCTCCAAATCATGCAGATGTGGGTCCACGACGGGTTCTTCCGGCGCCTCCTCTTCGATCCCCGGCTCCTCGACAAGGTCGAAAGCCTCATCGGTCCCGACGTCCGCCTCTTCCACGACCAGGGCTTCTACAAGCCCGCCCGGCACGGCGGCCCCGTGTTCTTCCACCAGGACAACGGATATTGGCACTGCGAACCGCCGGAACTGGTGTCTATCTGGATCGCCCTGGACGACGTCACCGAGGAAAACGGATGTCTGTGGATGCAGTTGGGAAGCCACCGGCTGGGAACCGCGGACCACCGGCCCACGGGGTCCACGGCGCTGCTCGAGACTCCGGTGGATACGAGTCGCCTCGTGCCTTTCTGCATGCCCGCGGGCCACGCCCTCCTGCACCACTGTCTGACCGTTCACGGCAGCCACCCCAACCGGTCGTCGCGGCCCCGGCGGGCCCACGCCATCCATTACATGGCCGAGGGCACCACCCGTCCGGACGAGGAGGCCTTCCCCAGCGCCGAGAACCTGATCCTTCGCCAGGGCATCGCCCGAACCACGCCATAAACCGAGAGGAGAGGAGTCGATGATTGCGTCCTACAACCGGATGAAGCGCGCCGTATGGGTGCTCGCCGTCGCGGGGCTTGCCGCCGCCGGGTGCGGAAACGACACGGACGCCCTCGCCGGCGAGGAAGGCACCCGCGCGGCGGAGGCGGCCCAGGACGCGCTCGAAGCGCAACGGGCGTGGATGCAGCAACTCCAGCAGCAGGCGCGCCAACAGCCCGCGACCCCTTCGCAGCAGCCGTGATCCCCGTGCGGCGCACCGCACGAACGACCGTGTGATCTGCGGCGCGCCGCGCCCGGCACCCCCTCCCCTTTTCCGTTTCGCCTCTTTTCCCTTATCCTCCCTTCCCCCTTCCGCGCCGCGCGAATCTCGACGGCGGCAAGCTTGATAGGCGGGGGCGAATCGAAGTATTTTGGAAAATTGCGGCGCGGGAGCCCTTTGAACGGTCCAAAACCCGTGCCGACCCCGGCCGTATGCGTCGGAGCGACGCGGATCCGGCACGGGATCTCCAGAAGCACACTTGGAGTACGCATACCCATGAGTCCGGACAAACAGGTGCTCGATGAACTGCGGATCGACCGTTCGTCGGCGCCTCGGAGCAGGCCGTGGATTGCCCTGATACTGATCGCATTGGTCGTGGCGGCAGGTGCCTGGGGGGCTTACCGATGGTTCCGGCTTCCCAAGGCGCTGGGCGTGCGCACCGTCCTGGTCCAGCAACCGTCCTCGAACGCGGATCGGACGCTTCTGAACGCTTCCGGCTACGTCACGGCGCGGCGCGAAGCCACGGTCTCCTCCAAAATCACGGGCCGCATCGTCGAGGTCCTCGTCGAGGAAGGCATGGCCGTCGAGGAAGGCCAGGTGCTGGCCCGTCTTGACTCCTCCAATATCGAGCGGAGCCTGCGCCTCGCCGAGGCCCAGGTCGAATCGGCCCGGCGCGCCCTGGACGAGACCCGCGCCGCCCTCGAACAGGCCGAACGCGAGTACCGTCGGGCGGATCAACTGCTCCGGGAAGGCATCGCCAGCGTGTCCGAACGCGACCAGGCGGAGACCGATCTCAAGACCCTGGAAGCCCGCCTCGAGCGGCAGGCGGCCGACGTCGAGGTGGCGGAGCGGGAACTGGCCGTGTGGCGGCAACAGCTCGACGACACCGTTATTCGCGCGCCCTTTGCGGGAGTATTGACCTCGAAGGACGCCCAGCCCGGCGAGATGGTGTCGCCCATGTCGGCCGGCGGAGGCTTCACCCGAACGGGCATCTGCACCCTCGTCGACATGAGCTCCCTCGAGATCGAGGTCGACGTGAGCGAAAGCTACATCAATCGCGTTCAGCCCGGCCAGCGGGTGGTGGCCGTTCTCGATTCCTATCCCGAGTGGCAGATCCCCGCCCGGGTGATCGCCATCATCCCCACCGCCGACCGGCAGAAGGCCACGGTGAAGGTGCGGGTCGGGTTCGACGAGCTGGATCCGCGCATTCTGCCCGACATGAGCGTCAAGGTGGCCTTCCAAAGCGAGGAGGAGCCGGAAGAGCCCGAACGCCGGGAGCTCACCGTGCCGCGGTCGGCGGTGCGTCGGTCCGACGGACGCCACATCGTCTGGGTGGTGCGCGACGGCACGGTGGAACGCCGAGCCGTAACGATCGAGGAAGGCCCCGGCGACGAGATTGTCGTGGCCGCGGGGCTCGAGGGAGGCGAACGGATCGTGGTGGATGGACCGGAGGAACTGGTCGAAGGGGCCAAGGTAGTGGAGGTAAACGGATGAGTGGATCCAACGGGGTTCTCGTACACGTAAACAACGTCGAGAAATCCTTTCGCCGCGGTTCGGAAGAGATCCATGTCCTGTCGGGCCTGAATCTGGAAGTCCGCGAAGGGGAATTCCTCGCCCTCATGGGTCCCTCCGGCTCCGGAAAATCCACGCTGCTGAACCTCATCGGCGGCCTGGATCGGGCAACGGCGGGTTCCGTGACGGTGGGCGACCAACCCATCGACCGCATGTCGGACCGGCAGCTCGCCGCGTGGCGAGCCCGTCACGTGGGGCTGGTCTTCCAGTTCTACAACCTGCTGCCGGTGCTGACGGCGGAGCGGAACGTGGAACTGCCGCTCCTGCTCACGCACCTGTCCAAGGCCGAGCGCCGCAAGCACGTGGACGCCGCACTGAACGTGGTGGGCCTCAGCCACCGCAAACGCCATTATCCGCGCCACCTTTCGGGCGGCGAACAGCAGCGGGTGGGCATCGC
>CAYVOE010000387.1:0-5143 GCA_964452795.1 uncultured Nitrospiraceae bacterium | reverse complement strand
GCAATGACGGGTAGGCGGTACCTCACGACTCCGTTGAGCGCAGTCCTCGTAGTCCTGCGACGGGTGGGGCGGATGGCGATGGCGGAACGGTCCGTCCAATGGCCGGCCTGAATGTGTACGTATGTATCCTCTTCGGGGAAAAGAGGGGGTGGTATGTCCTGATCCCAGGGTGGCGCTCGCTTCGCTCGCTGACCCTGGGCTAACGTATGTATCCCCTTCGGGGAATTTCCGCAGACGGGCGATGATACCGGAAGGCTCGCGTCGGGGGCCGGGTCGACTGGGACGGTACGGGTCCTCTTGATGCAGCCCCGATGCCGGTGCGGGGGTCGGCCCTACCGCGCGAGGAGCTTGGGCGGTTCCTCGCGCTCAAAGACGGGGGCCACGTCCATGGTGCGCATGGCCTCTTCGGTGGCGGAGATGCCCGCGGCGATGCCGTCGACCTGGGCGGAGATGTCGGCGGGGTCGCGGGCGTTCATGGCGGCCTCGCTGATGGCGTTGACCTTTTGCTCAATGCGGTCGATCTCGACGTTGAGGAACTCCTGGTGTTCCAGTGCGCGCTCGTAGTTGGCGAGGCGCTGGCGCAGGGTCTCGAGCTTGTCGCGCAGGGACGCGATGAGCTTCTCGCTGCGCTCCTGGCTGACGGCGGCGTCAAGCTCCTTCTCGGCCTCCTTCACGAGGCTCACGAGGTCGCTGCGGTTGGTGGTGCGCAGGAATCGGGTCAGGGCGTCCTGGCTGTAGAGGAGCTTGAGAAACATCCAGAGGAGGCGCTCGAGGGACGTCGTCTGGAGATCGGCCATCTTGGCGTCGACCTGGGCGTAGGGCCCGCGGAACTGGCGCCCAAGCTCCTCAAGGGCCAGGCACCGGTCGCGGAGCCGTTCGAACCGCTTCCAGGCCTCGGGCTTGAGGGCGGCCTCGATCCGCTCGAGCGACTCGGAGGCATCGACGGCGGAAGGAACCTTGACGCCGCGGGCGTCAATGGCCCGGCGGAAGCGCGGGTTGCCCGTCAGCAGGCCGAGGTACGCGATTTCGGCGGCGCCCACCAGGGGCCACACCACGTCGGGGTGCCCGGAAAGGATGCCGAAGACCAGCCCCGCCCCGAAGATCAGCAGGTTCCACCGCCAGAGGAAGGCGGGCTTGACGTACTTCAATAGAGCACGCCACGAACCCATTTAATCCTTGCCCTCCTCGAGCCGGTCCAGAATGTCGCGGACGTGAAACACCGTGTCCTGGAACGATTTCTCGCGCATCATGAGGCGCGCGGGCCGGTCCGGCGGCGCCACCCGGAACTCGTGCAGCAGGGTTCCCGGCGCGTTGCTGAAGACGTAGATCCGGTCGGCCAGGAAGACCGACTCGTTGACGTCGTGGGTGACGAAAAACACGGTGGCCTCGACCTCGTGCCACAGCTCGACGAGGAGGTCCTGCATGTTGTGGCGCGTCGTGGGGTCGAGGGCGCCGAAGGGCTCGTCCATGAGGATGATCCGGGGCTTGAGGATGAGGGTACGGGCGATGGCCACGCGCTGGCGCATGCCGCCGGACAGCTCGTGCGGATACTTCCGCGCATCCTTGCGCGGGTCGAGGTGCACCCGGGCGATCCATTCCAACGCAGCCTCGTACCGCTCCTTCTTGGGCACACCGCGGCATTCCAACCCGAAGGCCACGTTGTCCAGCACCGTCCGGTTCTCGAAGGCCGCGTAGTCCTGGAACACCATGCCCCGGTCGGGCCCGGGCGCCGTCACGGGCCGGCCGCGGTGAAGGACCTCGCCCGAAGTGGCGGGGAACTGGGGCGCGAGACCGGCGATGAGCCGCAGCACGGTGCTCTTGCCGCACCCGCTCGGCCCGAGGATGCAGACGAACTCGCCCAGCCCTTCCAGGTCTTCCACGACGAACGATACGTCGCGGATGGCCGTGTAGGCCTTGGCGGTGCCGGCGCCGTAGGTCTTGGTGACGTTTCGGAACTCGACGACGGGCGGCGCCCCGGCCTTTACCGGAGCGGGGTGGTGGTCGGTGAGGCCGCAGGGCGGCGCTTGGATCTCGGCGGCCATGTCAGGGTTCTCCGGCGCGCCGGTAAGGGAACAGCCGGCGCTGCAGGGCGAGGATTCCGCGGTCGATGGCGAAGGCCAGCAGGGCGATGAGGATCAGGGCTAGATAGATGTGCTCGCGGGGCCCCTGTCGCTGGCTCAGGTTGATGATGGCGCCCAGGCCGAGCTCGGCGTTGATGACTTCGGCCAGCATGATGTAGCCGAAGGCCAGTCCGAAGAGGAGGCGCAGGCTGTTGACGATGTCGGGCAGGGCCAGGGGAAACAACACCTTGCGAATGCCCTGGACCGACGCGATGGGGAACCACAGGGCGAAGCCGAGCACGAACCCCACGAGGATCATGACCATCAGCCAGTTGCGCCATGCTCCCCACAGGATCTCGTCGGTGGGACCCGGGTACTGGGCCAGCAGGTAGAAGGCTCCCCCGAAGGCTCCTGCGTAGATCGCCCCGGCCACGGCGGCCAGCACGGCGCCCGCGCGCGGCGCGAACCGGGCTCCCAGGGTGTAGGCCGCGTCGAGGTAGCTGTCGGCCACGCCCTGGACCGCGCGGGTGCTGTCGAACAACACGAAGGCCACCGACGCGAAGAAGATGAACATGACCTTCTGCGCCTCGCCCAGGCCGAACCACATCAGCGTCAGCGGGATCAGCGCCGCGATGGGGATGTTCCGGCCGAAGATGGACAGGGGCCGCAGGAAGGCGTTCAGCCGAAGGAACGACCCCGCCACCACCCCCAGGGGCACCGCGACGGCCGCCGCCAGCACAAAGCCTCCCACCACGCGGCTCAGGCTCCACGCCGCGCTGCGCGCCACGGCCCGGTCGAACCACAACTGGGGAAAGGAGCGCAGGGTCTCCCCCACGCTTGGCAAAGTGATGCGGTTCACTATCCGCTGTTCGGGCGGACCGGCCGTCAGGACATACCACAGCCCCACGGCGATGAGCATGCACGACAACGCCGCCACGGCCGCCTCGAGGGCGTTCGGCCGGTCGCGCACCGTCAGCCAGCGACGAAAGTAGGCCGCCAGGGGCCCCTTCCCGCCGGCGGGCGGAGACGTCGCCGCGTCGGGAGGCGGGGCCGCGTCCGTCTCCGGTGCGGTCGCCTCGGTCGTCGGAGTGTCTTCCAAGTAACGCTATCCTTCCATTCCGGCCCGTCGCGATTCCTCGCGCCTCAAAACTCCGGTCAACCGCCGGTACGTACGTCCTGTCCTCACATGGCCTCGAGGGGATAGACCTTGACCTCGACGCGGCGGTTCTTGGCGTGGTTGTCGGGGTCGTTGGGATCGGCCGGCACGCTCCAGCCCAGGCCCTCGGTGCCGAACTGGCCGGGGTCGAGGGACGGGTACTTGCGGAGCAGGGCCTCCTTCATCGCGTTGGCCCGGTTGTTGGACAGCTCGATGACCGTCTCTTCGGGCACCGTGCCCCGCATGCTGGCGTCGGTATGCCCTTCGATGACGATCCGGGCCGCGCCGTACTGGCCCGCCAGGCGCGCGATCTCCTCGAGCACGAGGTCCACATTCGGGTCGTAGAGCTTCTCGACCGTCTCACCGTTCTCGAAGGTGGTAATCTTCTTGTAGAGGTCGAAGCTGTTGGGGAAGAAGTTGACCGTCACCACGTTGGTCAGGATCTCGCCGCTTTCCGCCTTGATGCTCTCGACGGTCTTGGGCGTGAACGACACCTGGTACTCGTTCCGCGAGTTGGCGTACTTGGGCTCGCTTTCCAGCTTCTGCAGGATCGAGAAGTCCATGACCTCGTCGAAAGGCACGGGCGACGAAATCCGGCCCATCCGGCGGTAAAGGTTGGTGGCGGTGCCCCAGGTCCGCTCGAAATTGGCCGGATTGTTCTGGTTCATGAAGAACTCGCGGTTCTCGGCGTAGTTGGTCGAATGGGAATCCGAGAGCATGGCCATGCAGTCCGTGGCGGGGATGTTGTAGAGGCGCGACATGTGCTGCGCGGCCTGCTGCTTGCCCTCGTCGGTCTTCATCATCTCCATGCCGTCGAAGATGCCCCGCACCAGGCCCTCGCAGATGTCGGGGTGATCCTTGGCGAAGTCGGCCCGGGCATACCACACGTCGGCGATGAGCTTGTTGGCCGTGGCGGTGGTGACGAGGAGGTGGTTGTCGGCGATCTCGGTAAGGTTGTAGATGTCGGGGGCCCAACTGGCGCAGGCGGCGATGCTCTTGTCGCTGTTGAACGCCGCGGCGGCCTGGAAGGCATCCTGGGTGTACACGAACTCGACCTCGGCGGGCTGGACGCCGCCGCTGATCAGCGTGTTCAGCAGGAAGAATTCGCTGGGCGAGTTCTGGGCCAGCACCACCTTCTTGCCCCGCAGGTCGGCGATGGTGGGGCGCTCCGGATTCCGGGCGTGGCTGCGGCGCACCACGATGCCGTCGCCGCCGTTCGACCAGTCCACCTGCTGGTAGACCCGTGGCCGGATGCGGCTGTCCTTCTGAAGCTCTTCCATGAACAGGGGAAGCATGTCGAGGGTGGCCCACCCGATGTGGACCTGGCCCGTGGCGAAGGCGTCGCGCATGGCCACCGGATCGTCCATGAGGACCAGCTCGACTTTGAAGGGCTCGCCGCCGGGCGTGGTCCAGACTTTGCCGGGCCCCCGTCCTTCGTTGAACAGGATGATGGGCGCCCAGCCGGCCCACACGTTGAGGGCGAACTTCACCGTGCGGTCGGCCAGCGGCTGATAGGCGCTGACGCCCGAGACCGGCGGCAGCTTCTCGGCGGGCACGAACTGGTATTCTTTCACGGTGGTGACGACGTTGGCGTCGGGCGCCTCCGCATCCGACGCTTCATCGCCGCCGGGGCGGATGTCGTCCATGGTGATGTCGCCCAGGGGCGGCTCCTGGGCGGCCTCGGGGAACAGGACCCCTCGCAGCCCGTACAGCACCAGCCCGATCACCACCAGGGCCAGGACCACCCAGAAGGCCTTCTTCGGCCCGCCTCCCGTCCGCTCTTGCATCATGGCTCGACCTCCTCATCTTGGATTTTGGATTCTCGATCTTGGATTGAGGAGGTCGGGGGGCGGAATCCGCCCCGGCGGGACAACAGGGAACCTCGATGCTCGCCCCCGTCTCCACGTCCCGGAAGCGGTAGGTCAGC
>CAYVOE010000386.1:0-5159 GCA_964452795.1 uncultured Nitrospiraceae bacterium | reverse complement strand
GGCCTTGTGGGTCAGCTCGATGCGCTCGCCGAGGCCGATGAAGCTGACCGTGTGCTCGCCCACCACGTCGCCGCCGCGCATGGCGTGCATGCCGATCTCGCGGACGGGCCGCCGGCCCACGAGGCCTTCGCGGCCGTGGACGGTATCGCGGGCGTAGTCGAGGTCCAGGGCCTGGGCCGCGCACTCGGCCAGGCGCACCGCCGTGCCGCTGGGACTGTCCTTCTTCTGGTTGTGATGGATCTCGACGATCTCGACGTTGTAGTCGAGTCCGAGGGTGGCGGCCACTTCGCGGGTGAGCTTGAAGAGGAGGTTAACCCCCACGCTCATGTTGGGTGAATACACGACGGCGACGGTCTGGGCGCACTCGGCCAGCACGGCCTTCTGGGCCTCGTCGAGTCCCGTGGTGCCCACGACGGCGGGTTTGCCCGCCCGGGCGGCGGCGCGTACGTTCTCCACGCAGGCCTCGGGCGTCGAGAAATCGATGAGAACGTCCGATTGGGCCATGCACGCGGCCGGGTCGGCCGATACGGTGACGGGATCCGGGGCTCCCGACGGCTTGACCAGGGCGATGGCCGGTCCCGCCAGGGCCGGGGCCTCGATGGCGCCCCCTACCTCGAGGTCGTCGGCCGCGGCCGCCAGTTCCAGGATGCGTCGTCCCATGCGGCCGCAGGCGCCGGCTACGCAGATCTTCATTGAGCGGTTTCTCCTCGCGCCCCGATGCGGGATGGTCAGGCCACGGCCGCCGGCGTGAGCCCCAGAGACTTCAGCACCGGCTCGAGCTGGGCGAACCGGGCCGGCTGCATGGGCGTCAGCGGCAGGCGCAGGTGGTTCTCGATGAGCCCCATGTACGCCAGAGCGGCCTTGACGGGGATCGGATTGGTCTCGAGGAAGAGGCCCTTGAACAGGGGCCACAGCTCGAAGTGAATACGCCGGGCCTCGGCGAGGTCGCCCTCGGAAAAGGCGCGACACAACCGCGCGGTACCGGCCGGCGCCACGTTCGCCGCCACCGAGATCACGCCCGTGGCGCCCACGGACATCATGGGCAGCGTCAGGCTGTCGTCGCCCGAGAGGACCGTAATGTCGGAGAGGTGCCGGATCTGGGACACCTGGTCCACGCTGCCCGCCGCTTCCTTGATGGCCACGATGTTGGGCACCTTGTTGAGCTCGGCCACGGTCTCGGGGAGCATGTTCGTGCCCGTTCGGCCGGGGACGTTGTACAAGACGACGGGGATGTCCACGGCCTCGGCGATGCTGCGGTAGTGGGCGATCTGGCCGGCCGGGGTGGGCTTGTTGTAGTAGGGGGTGATGAGGAGCGCCCCGTTGGCGCCGACTTCTTTGGCGAAACGGGTGAGGCGCAGGGCCTCGCGGGTGTTGTTGGACCCCGTGCCCGCGATCACCGGCACGCGCCCGGCCACGCGCTCGACGGCGAAGCGGATGATTCCCTCCTGCTCCTCGTGCGACAGCGTGGCGGCCTCGCCGGTGCATCCGCAGGGGACGATGCCGTCGATGCCCTGTTCGATCTGCCAGTCGATGAGCCGCCCGTAGGCGTCAAAGTCGACGTCGAATCGGCTCGTAAACGGCGTCACGAGCGCGACAATTGAACCGCGGAACATGCTTTCTCTCCTGCTTCCCCGCTCCCCCGTGCGGCGCCTCCGCGACCGGATGCAAATGGGGTGTCCCAGCCTGACCGCGTATTATAGCGTAACCTGCGGAACATTACCAGTTTCCGTCGGGCGTGGCCCGGCGGTCCCGGCCCGGTTCTCTTGTTCCTCAGTTACTTGGGCGAAACGCCCAAGCCACTTCTAAAATGCGACATCCCGTTTCATGTCGGCGACGATGCGGTAGGCAAAGGCCTCCCCGTCGCAGGAGACGGTGACAACTCCGTCGCGATAGTCGAGGGGCGCTTCGCCGACCTGGGCGCCCGATTCGTCCAGGACTTCGACGGCCCGGGGCGCCTCGAAAGGCCAGGGCAGGGCCTCCCACTCCACGGCCGCGGTAAAGGGCCGGCTCTCGGGCAGGGGCATGAGGTACACGCCGTCGGCGCGCGCGGTGAGGCGGCAGGCCCCGTCGGTCTTGAGGGCGCCGAAATCGACGAGGCCCTCGACGGGCGGATTGAGCCGGGCCCGGGCGGGATCGTCGGGCGCGGGCGTCCATTCGAAATCGGAGCCGTCGGCGCCGGTGAAGCGCACGGTGCCGAGCCGGATGGCCCGTCGGCCGTCGTCGGGCCCGTCCAGGGGCAGCCGCGCGGCGTTATGCGGAGTATAGAGTCCGGCCCGCACCTCGAAGGTCTCGTCCTCTGTCACTTCGGCCGGTCCCGTGAAGGCGACCGTGTGAGAAACCGTCCCGGACCACCGCGATGCCGGCACGGGGGGCACGTAATCCGCCTGGAAGGCGATGGCGTCGCCGCGCATGAAGTGGACGAAGGGACGGGTCCCTTCCGGAAGGGGATTTGGCGCGGTCCACACCAGTTGGAGGCTGAACGAGCGCCCGCCCCGGGAAACGAGGGGCGGATCGCCCACGGCCACGGTGGTCTTCGGAGCGGGCGCGGGCCGGGCGTTGCCGTAGACGGCGACCGGCGACACGGCCCATTCGACGACGCGATCGCCCCGGCGCTCGACGGCCGCCTCCACCACAGGGCGTTCCTGCGGCGCGCGGGCGTAGAACCCGTAGGGCGGGAGCTGCCGACCGGCCGCCTCCCAGTCGTCGGCTCCGCGGTTCACCCAGGTCTCGCCGTCTTCCCAGGTCACGTGCTGTCGCCGGATGTCCGGGCCGAACTCGTGGGACTCGAAGGGCTGCAGGGCGAGGGCGCGCATGAGGTCGTGGAGGAGCCAGTACTTCCGCACCACGTCGCGGCCGAAGGGTTCGGACACCATGGCCGGATGAGCGGTGAGCACTTCGGTGGATATGTAGTCGTCGCTGTAGATGCCGTGGAGGCTCTGGTCCAGTCCCGCGGCATAGCGGTTTCCGTATCCGGCGCCGTGGAGGACGAAGCGGTCGTGGTGGGCGGCATCGAGCCAGGGCACGCGTTCGGCGTCGGCGCAGGGAAACTTCCAGGCCAACCCGCCCGGGTCGGGCTCGCCGGGACGCCACACCCGGAGGTGGTTGGACTGAGCGCCGTCGAGCCAGCCGATGAGGGCGTCGTGGCCGCTTTCGGAAATCTGGGGCGCGCCGCCGAGCCGTTCCCGGATCCACGCGAATTCCCGCCCCCAGACGTTCCGCGTGAAGAGGCGGTCGTAGAAGCGGCCGTCGTGGGTCCAGTAGTCGTGGGGCGCGGCCGACGACCACACGTCGATGAAATAGGCCGTGGGGGCTGCCGTCGCGCGGAGGAGGTCGATGTTGCGGGCGATGACCGGATGGACGGCGTCGGGCCGCCACCGATAGGCCTGGGCCTTCCGTCCGGGGTTGAACCAGGCCGAGATGGGCCGGCGCGCCGAATCGAAGGCAGTCTTCGTATAGGTGTACCCCTCGGCGTCGGGGTAGTAGTCGATGTAGTTGTCGTGGGGGGCGAAGAGGACGCCGTGGCGTCGGCACAGTTCCGCCAATGCGCGGAATTCGTCTTCCGTACCGAGCCGGGGGTTCGGCGGAAGGATGTCGGGCAGGCGATAGTCGTAGCCCCAGCGCTGCCAGTTGTGCCAGATCACGACGGAATCGGTGAGACCGTAGCGGAAGGCGCGCTCGAGGGCTTTCGCGCTCTCGCCGTAGTGTCCGCCCCAGAGGTCGAAGACGAAGCGCCCCGCCAGGGCCGGCACGCCGGGCGCCGCTTTGAGCCCGTTCATCCCGCGCCAGGCCTTCGCGCCTTCCCACACGTTCGGACAGGGGATGAACGTGAAGGTCGGCCCGTGGGCCGTGTGCAGGGTGTAGCGCTTCGCCTCGGGGTCGACGTCGAGGCGGTCGGGCACCCCGTCCACGGCCTGCACCAGGGAGATCCCGCCGAAATCGAAGCCGACGAAAGAGGTGGCGAGGCGGTGGCCGTCGAAGCCGAGGGTGAAGGCGCCGGGATCGATGAGGACGTTGCCCTGCCCCGCGTACACCGCTTTGGCAAGGCGGCTCCAGGGTCCGGTCGAGGCGTCCTCCACAAAGACGGCGCGCCAGGGTCCTGTAGCCGGGCCAGGGTCGAGTCGAAACCGGGCCTGCAGCCCCGCCTGTCCCATCCAGAGTTCCCCGACCAGGTTGAACTCGTCGCGGAAGGCCTTGAAGCGGTGATTGAACCGGAGACGGCCCGTCGTATCGTCTTCGCGCTCGATCGCGATCGGGCGCACCCAGGAAGCGGATCCGGAAAGGTCGTGACCCGCTGCTTTCACAGGAAAGCCGGTAAAGGACAGTTCCTCCGGACCGCGAAACGTTACCGTGGCGTCGAGGAGGCCCAGTTCGCCCGGCCGGACCGATACGGCGTAGTCCGCTCCGCCGCAACGCAAGACGCCCAACTCGATGGGAGGCCCGGATGGCGCTGCGGCCGATTTCTCGGCCGACCCTACGTGCAGCGCGGGCGCGCCCCAGAACGACTCGTCGCAGGTCTTGTCGCCGCGGGGTCCGGGATGGGACTCGAGCTGGACCCGCACCGTGCGTCCCGCCCAGGGCGACAGATCGGCCTCGCCCTCTTCCCAGACCTTGGCGTCCGTGTGGCGTTAGAACGCCACATCGCCCAGGGCGCCGGCGGGGCTGTCGGCGGAGGCGACGCGGACGCGGAAGGTCACGCCGTCGCTGGGAGGCTCCGTCGCATGGTGGTCGCGAATGGCGTGGGCGAACCGGAGGGTCAGCGGCGTCTCGTCGGGCAGCTCGAGCGGAAACTCGACCAGGACAGATTGGAACCGGTCGCCTCGCCAGGGTGGGTGCATCACGATGGACTCGCGGACGCTGCCGCGCGACACGGAACGCCCCATGTCGAGGGAGGCGCGGCTTTCAGCGTCGACGCCGTCCACGCCCGGCGCCCCGACGCGTATATCGCCGTCGTTGCCCACGACAACGCTCCGCCAGACCGGCAGCCGCCACAAGGGCGTCGGCGACGGTCCGGTCACGGCGACGGGTTCCCACGCAACGTCCCGCTCCGGCGCGGGCGGATCGGATCGGCGCATCTCCACGATGAGAACGGGAGGGGCCTGCAGGGGGCCGTCGTCGCCCGAGAAATCGACCCATCCGTGGACGGGATACAAGGCGTTGTA
>CAYVOE010000385.1:0-5161 GCA_964452795.1 uncultured Nitrospiraceae bacterium | reverse complement strand
TTGTTCCTCCGTTGTTCTGTACCCCCACAGGAGTTCGCTCCTCGCAATGACGGGTGGGGGCGGGCTCGCCGCCCCGTCCAGCGCAGTCCCCGTAGTCTTACGATGGGTGGGGCCGATGTCGAGCCTGCAACGGTCCCGTCCAACGGTTGGCCTGTATCCCTGCGTATGTATCCCCTTCGGGGAAAAGAAGGGGGGAGCTGGTCCTTAACCCAGGGTGGCGCTCGCTGTCGCTCGCTGACCCTGGGCTAACGTATGTATCCCCTTCGGGGAATTAACCTCGCGGGCGGATGTGGACTCCGGAACGGCCGGGCGTTCGTCGGACCGACGCGCTGAACTTGTATCCCGTTCGGGGAAGTTTCTCCTGCGGACGGTGATGCCGGGACGGTCGAGCCGTTGATGGGGCGCGGTTAGAGGTCGCGGCCGTGGATGCCGTTGCGGGTGAGGTTGGGGTTGGCGAGGCCGTCGGTGGAGGGGAGGAGGTCTTCGCCGCGGAGGTATTCGACGTGGCCGTCGGCAAAGAGGTAGTTCCGGCGGCCGCCGCGACCGAACCAGCCGGGGTCGGTGCTGTAGGCCGCGTGGTTGGCGAACCACTCGCCGGCGAGGATCTTGCGCGAGGGATAGCGGACGCGGGCGGCCTGCTGCGGGATCGACGGCATGGGCGTGGAGAAGCAGTCGGTGTAGGAATCGGTGCTGTCGATCTGCTCGGGCGAATGGTAGAAGGCCATGGAGTAGGCGTAGGAGGTGCTGTCGAAAAGCTCTTCGCTGCGGGGGTCGCTGGGACAGAGGTAGACGCTGGGATTGGTCTTGTCGCCGGGGACGTACTCCGCCAGCATGCGGCGCCAGCCCCGGCCCATCCACAGCCAGTAGAAGGGGTTCATGCTCATGGGGTCCTGGGCGGCGGGATAGTAGCCCCGGTTCTCGAGGGTGTACAACTGGAAAGCCGTGCCCAACTGGCGCAGGTTGTTGATGCAGGAGGCGCGCTGGGCGCTTTCGCGGGCCCGCGACAACGCCGGGAGCAACAGGCCGGCCAGGATGCCGATGATGGCGATTACCACCAGTAGTTCGATGAGCGTAAAACCGCGCCCGCAGGCACGGAGATCCTTCTGCGGTCTCGTCAAGAGCAGGTCCGCCTGTGAGGTTTCGAGAAACGGATGCCGGAACGGAAAGGACGAATTATAGAGGCGGAGGGGGGGCGGTTGCCACTTTTTTCGGCGCTCGCGCTTGACTTTTCCAGGGCGGATCGGTAATTGTTTCGCAAAATATGCCCTTTCAGCGTTTTGGGGGCCGGGTGGAATGGGAGCGGGGTCCCGGAGTCTCCGTTTCCGGCCAGAATCAAAGCGGCACGGCGGTCCGGTCCGCGCTCAGTAGACTCAGAGGGGCGAGTGCGAAGCGCGGAGCGACACAAGCCGGCCCAGGAGAATCATAGAAATGGCACACGTTGTTGCCGAGCCTTGCATCAAGTGCAAATTCACCGACTGCGTTGCGGTATGCCCCGTTGATTGCTTCCACGAGGGCGCCAATATGCTGATGATAGATCCCGACGAGTGTATCGACTGCGGGGCCTGCGTGGACGAATGCCCTGTCCATGCCATTTACCCGGAGGAGGACCTCCCGGAAAAGTGGGCGGAATACAAGACGCTCAACGCCGAATACGCCCCTCAGTGGCCGGTGATCAACGCCACGCGCGACCCCTTGCCCACCGCGGAAGAGTACCGCGACAAGGAAGAGAAGCGCGACGAATTGGTGCTGGAACCCGGCGAAGGCACGTAGCCGACCGGCGGTTTTGCACGTCCGACGCCTCCGGAGGGCTCCCTCGGGCCCCCGGAGGCGTCTTGCTTTCCCCTGCGGCGGGGAAGGCCTTTCCGGCCGGGGGCGTTCAGAAATCCCACCGGAAACCGAAGGTAACGCGGTCCTTGTCGTGGAACTGGCCGAAGAACCCGTCGTTCTTGCCGTGGAAAATGTCCAGGCCGGCGAAGACGCGGAAGTTGTCTCGCACCTCGTAGGAGACGCGGGGCCGAATCAGGCCCTCGAGGTCGTTGAACGATTCGATGGCGAATAGTTCGACGGTGAGTGTGTCGTTGCGCAGCCTTTTTTGAAGGGCGAAGGTGCCGTAGGTCCGGATTCGGTCGCGCACAAGGCCTCGGGGGTTCTGCAGGACGGCGCTCTGAAAGAGCTGTACGCTGAAGAAGGTGCCGCCGAAGGCGAACCAGTCGACGCCGACGACGTAGGACACTTCGTCCGCCTCGACCACGCCGTCGCGGTCCCTCAGGCGCTCGGTGCTGTAGGGCCGGCCGAGGAAGAGGCCGTACTCGGCGCGAACCGTGGCGGGTCCGACGGCGCGGCTGAAGGTGCCGCCGATGACGTGGCTGCGCTCGTACCGCGGCGTCACCACGACGGCCAGGCCCCGGCGGCCCAGGCTGATCCGGCGCGTCAGGGCGGGCACGTCGTCGTAGCGGTAGAGGTAGTTGAAGGTGAGGTCCCAGCCGCCCTTGAACGTGGCGAGGCGGAACCCTGCGTCGGAATCGGTGAAGGGGTTGTTGGGCCGGTCCGGGTCCTCGAGGCGCAGTTCGAACCCCGGTGGTATGGGGGGGAACTCGGACCGTAGGTCGTAGGCGGAGCCGGGGCGCGGCGCGATGTGGTGCGACGGGTCCGGCAGCCAGAGCAGTTGCAGCTCCCAGTCTTTCACGGGCACCTGGGCGTTGACGGTCCAGAGGGGAATGCGGGAACTTTCGAAGTCGTCGAGGATGAATTCGCGGAGGTCCATGGGATCGACCACATCGAGCACCTTGAGGCCGTCGGCAACGCCCCAGACGACTTGTTGCTTGCCCACCGTGAGGGTGCCGGAGCCCAGGGGCGTGCGCACGTAGGCCTCGCGCAATTCCAACTCCGCTTCCTCGCCCAGGAGCAGCGGCGCCGTGTAGTCCGACAGCTCCGGGAAGTCTTCGTCCGGAGGTTCGCCGAAGTCGAAGGCCGGGTCGGCCCGCAGTCGCAGCGCCCCGTGAAAGAGGCTCTCCGAGGTGAGGTCGATGTCGATCTGGCCCAGGGCTTCGAGGCGGAATTTCTGCAGGTCGCCGTCGGAAAGCTCCGGCGCCGCTTCCAGGGAGATGCGACCGCCGGTCCGCGCGCGGGGTTCGCCGTCGTCCTGAGCGAAGGCGTCCGACGCAAATCCCAAGGCGAGCAGAAGGGTGCAGCCGGCGCGCAGGAAGGGCCGCGCACCGCTGCGGCTTCCGACATCGATGTTCGGGGTCGGTATTGGCACGTCCCATGCCTTCCCTTGGATCCTACAGACCCTGTTCGATGGCGCGCACGGTGAAGAGGTTGTCGGGCACGTCTCCGTTGAACACGGCCCGGGTGACGGCGATGGTCGTCGAGTGGCCGTTTCCGAGGTTGACCGCTTCAAAGGTGTGGGGGGTGAGGATGCCGGACTCGTCCCGGTAATCGCGCAGGTGGATGCGGCGGAAGACAGTGCCCTTGCCGTCGTAGAAATCCGATCGGCGCAGCACGTATTCGTCCGCGTCGATCCACAGGTGGACCTTCGCGTAGCCCAGTTCCTTCTTGAGTCGGTCGTTTACCGGGACGGCCTCGATCCGATAGCAGCGCGCCCCGTCGACCTCCTCGATGCCCAGGGTGGTCCAGGTCTGCTCCTCGAGGTTGGCCCGCGACTCGCTGTTCATGTCGTGGTAGGTGAAGTCGGTGCCCACGAAGGCGTCGCCCCGCTCGGAGGAGGGGATCCGCCGCACCTTGCGCATGGCGGGGAGGTAGAGCCACTGGTCGTCGGGCTTCGCCGGATCGGCGTAGTCGTAGGTGAGCAGGGCCGTCCCCTCGATGTTGGCCGGGGCGACGAAGAACAGGGCGATCCGTTTCTCGTCGCCGAAGAATTTGCGGAAGGTCCTCAACTCGCGCTTGCGTTCCCGGCCGCCTTCGTCGCGCAGGGTCATCTCGAGGGTCTGCTCCGACGAGACCCCCACGTCGCGGTCGTTCACGCGGCGGACGATCTCCTCTCCGGGCGGCAGATCCGTTGACGGGGCGGCGCCGACCGGCGATCCGGCCATCGCCAGGAAAAGGCCCCACGTCATCAGGCTTCGATGCACGTTCATCGCACTCTCCTTTTTCCGCGGACCCAAGGCCGAGCCACGGCGAGGGTCAGGCGGTCTTTCGGGCCGGTTCCTCGGCCCCTTTCGTCCGCGCCGGGGCTGCGGTGAGGAATTTCGGCCGCGTGACGAGCAACAGCGCGGGAAGGACCACGAGGCTGGCGAGGAAACTCACCAGGAGCGATACGGCCAGCAGCACGGCGAACAGGTATATGGGCGGCAGCTCGCTCAGGGTGAGCACGCACATGCCCAGGAACACGCACAGGAAACTGAACAGCACCGCCCGGCCGGTGGACGGATACATGCGGGCCACGGCCTCGGGAAGGGAGCATCCTTCGTCTCGCGTGAGGATCAGCATGTGGTCGAGGACGTGGATGGCGAAGTCCACCGTGAGCCCGATGGCGATGGCCGCGAAGGCCGAGGTCCCCACGCCCAGGGTGATGTCGCCGAGGCCCATGGCGGCGTAGATGCCCAGGAGGGTCGCCGACACGGGCACCACGGCGTAGAGGCCGATCCAGAAGTAGCGGAAGCTGAGCGATACCACGATCCAGACCAGCAGAAGCCCGATGGCCACGCCGGTGAAGTGGTCCGCCGCCACCGAGCGCATCCAGGTGTAGAGCATGTTCATCCGTCCCGAGATGTGGGCCCGAATGCCCGGCCCGTTGAACTGCGTCCGGAGGTACTCATCGAGGGTCTCCCGGGTGTGCCGGATGTGGGAGTAGTAGCCGCTCTTGTGGAACACGCGCACGTTGGCCCGGCGGTAGTCGGAATCGGCGTAGTGAACCAGCACGTCGGACAGGTCGCCCATCGACGCCAGGAGCAGGGCCTGGGCGATCATGTCTTCGGAATCGGGCAGGACCGCCGCCTCGGGTGCGCCGCCCCGCAGGGCCCGGTGGATCTCCTTGACGAAATCCGCCAGGGACTGGGTGTCGCCCACGTGGGGCAGGGTCTCGGCGTATTGCTGGAGGGCGTCGATGCGCCGCAGGTTCTCGGGACGGAACAGCCCCTCGGGCTCGTCGGTCTCGACGACGATGTCGAGGATGACCGTCCCGTCCGTGGCGTCGTTGATG
>CAYVOE010000384.1:0-5174 GCA_964452795.1 uncultured Nitrospiraceae bacterium | reverse complement strand
TCTCGTTGTAGGACACGAGGTCGCGCAGGGTGAACCCGTCGTGGCAGGTGACGAAATTGATGCTGCTGAGGGGCGACCGGCCGTGGCCGAAGAGGTCGGGGCTGCCGACGATGCGCTTGGCGAAGGCCTGCTTGGCCCCGTTGTTTCCGACCCAGAACGCCCGGGTGTCGTCGCGGTACCGGTCGTTCCATTCGGCCCAGCGGCGGCCGTTGAACCGGCCCACGAGGTAGCCGCCGCCGCAGTCCCAGGCCTCGGCGATGAGCTTGGCGTCGCGCAGGACGGGGTCGTGCGTGATGCGCTCGATGAGGGGCGCCCGTTCCATGAGGTTCCCGTTGGTGTCGCGGGCAAGCACCGTGGCGAGGTCGAAGCGGAACCCGTCGACGTGCATATCCACGACCCAGTGGCGCAGGGCTTCGACAATAAGGTCCTGGACCACGGGATGGTTGCAGTTGAAGGTGTTCTCGCAGCCCGTATAGTCGCGGAACGCGCCGTCGGGCCCGATCATGTAGTAGGTCCGGCAGTCGATGCCCTTGAAGGAGAGGGTGAGCCCGCGGGCGTCTCCTTCGCCGGTGTGGTTGAACACCACGTCGAGAATGACCTCGAGGCCCGCTTGATGGAGGGCGTCGACCATGGCGCGGAACTCGGCCACCTGCTCGCCGCGGCCGCCGTCCGACGCGAAATGGGCCATGGGCGCGAAGTAGCCGATGGGGTCGTAGTTCCAGTAGTTGCAGAGGCGTTCCCCCGTCAAGGGATTCCGTCGGCCCAGGTCCCGCTTGCCCACCTGGTGAATCGGCAGGAGCTCGACCGTGGTGACGCCGAGTTCCTTGAGGTAGGGGATCTTCTCGATGAGCCCGAGATAGGTCCCCGGATGGTCCACCCCGGACGACGGGTCGGCCGTAATGCCCCGGAGGTGGGTCTCGTAGATGATGGTCTCGGTCATGGGCACCCGGGGCGGCCGCGCCGGACGGTGGGTGGGCGGCTCGTCGATGACGACCCCTTTGGCCCGCCCGCGCTGCACGTCGCCGACGATGCACCGGGCGTAGGGATCGAGCAGGTACCGGGTCGAATCGAAGTGGTGGCCCTGGTCGGGGTCGAAGGGCCCTTCGACGCGAAAAGCATAGAGGGCGCCGGGCTTGACCCCCTCGATAAAAGCGGACCAGACGTCGCCAAATCGGTAGGCGGCCGGGTCGAGGGCGAATTCGTGCACGGGCCGGGCGTCGTCGATGTCTTCAAACAGGGCCAGCCACACCCGTTCCGCGTATCGGCTGTAGAGGGCGAACTGAACGCCGGAGTCGCGCACGGAGGCGCCCATCGGCATGGGGCGCCCCGGATGTACCTTGAGCGCCGGCAGGTAGATCTCTGTCATGCGGTACCTATTCCACGGTATACAAGGCCCGCCCCTGGGCCTCGCGGGCCGCGTCGAGGATCCGGAGGAGCCAGTCGGTGTTTCGCAGGGCTCCCGGTCCCTCCACGGTCGGCCGTCCTTCGAGAAAGCGGCGGATGGTGAGGCGCATCATGTCGGGCGCATGTCGGGTGCCATCCGGCGTTTCGATGATCGAGCAGTAGTTTCCTTCTTCGTCCGTACCCCCTTCGACCTTAATCGCGTAGTCGTTGAAGCGGAACTGGCGCAGGTTTCGCGGCGGGTCCACGGAATTGCGCGTCAACAGTTCGCACATTACCGGAGGTCCCGACCCGGGTTCGCACAGGAACCGCGCCGACGCGGTATATCCGTCGAAGGCCGTTTCCAGCGAGGCCGGGTCGAGCCGCCCGTCGGGGAGAAGGCTCTGGACCACGCTCAGCGGATGGGGCGCCAGGTCCACCCAGACCCGCACGGGGTCGGCGGGCCTTCCCTTGGCCGGCGCTTCGAGGTGACATTGGACGCGCTCGAGGGGCTCGTCGGGGAAGCGATCTCTCCACAGGTGGTGGAACACGCGGGCGCCCTCGGCGTATTGCACGCACAGCGCCAGGCGTCGGCCGACGGTTTCGGCGATGCTCACCAGCGCCCGGGCTTCGGCCCGCAGGGCGTCGCTCGGCGCTTCCGGCCGGTACACGAAGGGTTTTTCGCACAGCACGTCGCAGCCGGCGGCGAGGGCCGTCCGAACATGGGCGGCGTGGCAGGCCGGCGGCGAGCACACGTCCACGATGTCGGGCCGCTCCCGCTCGAGCATTTCGGTCACGTCGCCGTAGGCCCGTCCGTCGAAAGGGCAGATGGCCCGCAGGCCTTCCGCGGCCCGCTCCGCCGACTCGATGGAGGTTCCCGCCACGGCACACACCTCCGCCCCCTCGAGGATCCACCATTTGGCGTGGTGCTTGCCGATGCCGGCCGCGCCGATCACGGCCACACGCTTTCGGTCGCCGAGCGTCATAGCCGGTCCTCGTCCTCTTCTTCCCACGGATGGGGCGGCTCGAGCCCCTCGAGTTCATGGGCGAACAGGAAGGGCAGGTCGTCCCCGTCCTCTTCTTCCTCCCACCGGCGCAGGCGCTCCCGGTTTCGGCGTCGGATGCGCCAGAAGGCCAGCAGGGTCAACACGATCATGATCTGGAACGCGGTGAATCCTGACATAAGGGAAACGGACACGGCAACCCACCGCATGGAGCCGACCCAGCCGTTCCACAGGTCTTCGACGGTCATGCCGGCCTCGGCCTTGAGGGCCTCGGGAAAGCTCATGTCGTCGAGGCGGCGCAGCAGGCGCCAGAATCCCTCCTCTCCCAGGCGATCCATGAGATACTCGGTCATGGCGAGGCTCTGGGCGTAGGCCTCGCCCATGCGGCCGTCCGCGCCGGAGACCTCGAGGGCCAGGGGGAGAGCGCCGTAGTCGATGAGCCGCCCCCGCATGTACATCCAAGCGATGTTAAAGGTGTCCGCCCAGCGCCGTTCGCCCGAGACCACCATGGCGATGCCCTCGTTCAGCCACCGCGGGATGGCGGGCGCGTTGTAGTGGCGCGCCAGCAGGACGTGGACGAGTTCGTGGCGCAGGATGCCCCGGTAGTCCGCGTCGGGCCGCTGAATGCGGGGCGCGCGGATGACGATCTCGCCGGCGTGGGGCCGAGCGATGGCGCCTACGCCGGGCGCAGTCCCGGGACCGGCGGCGCGCTGGAACTCGGCGTGAGTAGACGCGATGTGGATCCGGATGGGTTCTCCGGAATCCGCCAGGCGCGGGGCCATTTCCTCCCGGGCCTTCAGGACGATCCGGAGGCTCTCGCGGGCCACCGCCTCGTCGCGGGCTTCGTAGACGATCTCGACGCCGTCCTCGGAGAGCACTTCCGCCCCGGCCAGGCTCGACAAGGCAAGCAGCCATCCGACCAGGAGCCGACGGCACGGGCCGGTGGATTTTATGAAAGGAATATGCATGGGTCCGTCCAAAGGAAACCGGCGACGGACGACGATCGTTTCGCGCCGGGCCCTCGGGCTACTATACCCGCTCGTGTCCGGACCCTGCACGTCGGGTACGACGGGAATAGGAAGCCCCTCGCCGCAGGGGACGGAGACCGGGGCTTGTGGAACTTCTGACGAATTCGCGGGGCCGCTCGCTCAGCCGGCCTGGGCCATGCGGCGCTTTTCGTCCCGCTTGCGGTCTTCCGAGCCGAGAATGGCCTTGCGGACGCGCACGGTCTTGGGCGTCACCTCGACGAGCTCATCGGGGGCAATCCATTCCAGGGCGGCGTCGAGGGTCATGCGGCGGGGCACGTCGAGGGCCAGGGTGTGGTCCTTGCCCGCGGCGCGGTGGTTGGTCAGGGCCTTCTTCTTGGTGGGGTTGCAGGGCAGGTCGCCCGGACGCGCGTGCTCGCCCACGATCATCCCCTCGTAGACGGGGTCCATGGGCGATACGAACAGGGTGCCCCGCTCCTGCAGGTTGTCGAGGCTGTAGGCCGTGGCGTCGCCCGTGTCCATGCTGATCATGGATCCGCGGGCACGGGCGGCGATATCGCCGGCCCAGGGCCGGTACCCGACGAAGCGGGAGGCCATGATGCCCAGGCCCCGCGTGTCGGTGAGAAACTCGCCGCGATACCCGATGAGCCCCCGAGTGGGGATGGTGAACTCGAGGCGCAGCAGCCCGGTGCGGGTATTGTGCATGTTCGTGAGCTCGCCCTTGCGGCGGGCAATCTTTTCGATCACGACCCCCTGGAATTCCGCGGGGATGTCGATGGTGAGCTCTTCATACGGCTCAAGCAGGTGGCCGGCCTCGTCCCGGTGCGTGATGACTTCCGGACAGGACACGCACAGTTCCATGCCTTCGCGGCGCATTTCCTCGATGAGGATGCCGAGGTGCAGTTCGCCCCGGCCCGACACCTTGATGCCGTCGGCCCGGCCCAGGTCCTCGACGCGCAGGGCCACGTTGACGCGCAGCTCGCGGTCCAGACGCTCTTTGATCTGGCGCAGGGTGACGGCCCGTCCGTCCTGGCCGGCGAAGGGGCCGTTGTTGACCAGGAAGAACATGGACACGGTGGGCTCTTCGATCTCGAGGGGCGGCATGGCGGCGTTCTCGAGCTCGGGGGATGCGAAGGTGTCGCCGATGCCGATGTCCTTGGGTCCGGCGATCCATACGATGTCGCCGGCAAACACCTCGTCGACCTTGACCTCCTCGAGTCCGCGCGTCACCCAGAGGTAGGTGGCCTTCTCGGGTTGTTCGCTCACGACCTCCCAATCCCCTTCGCGAAGGTCGTGGTGCTTCCAGCGGGTCACGATGCGGTTGAACTCTTCGCCCCGGCGGAGGCGTCCCTGGAGCACGCGGCCGCAGCCGACGCGGCCGATGTGGTCGCGCCAGGCCAGGGTGCTCACCTGCATAAGGAACGGGGCGTCGAGGTCGGCGGCGGGCGGCGGCACCTCCTTCACGATGGTTTCGAAGAGGGGGTCCATGCCGCGTTGCTCGTCGCGCTCGAGGTCGCGCACGAGCCAGCCGTTGAGGCCCGAACCGTAGAGGACCGGGAAATCGGCCTGGTCGTCGTTGGCGCCCAGCTCGAGGAAGAGGTCGAAGGTCTTGTTGAGCGCCTCGGCCGGGTCGGCGTTGGGGCGGTCGACCTTGTTGACGATGACGATGGGGCGCAGTCCCAGGCGCAGGGCCCGCATCAGGACGTAGCGCGTCTGAGGCATGGGCCCCTCGTTGGCGTCCACGAGGAGCAGCACCGAGTCCACCATGGAGAGGACGCGCTCGACCTCCCCCGAGAAATCGGCG
>CAYVOE010000383.1:3377-5177 GCA_964452795.1 uncultured Nitrospiraceae bacterium | reverse complement strand
CAGGCTCGGCTTCAGGAAGAGGCGGATGGCCTTCCACGGGGCGAAGGGCGGGGGCGGACCCGCGTGGTCCGGCCGCGGCAGGGTCAGCGAATACAGTCCCAGCACCCAGCTGGCGACGGCGGACAGCCGGAAGGCATCGGCCAGACGGGCCGGGTCGGCCGCGGCGGCCGGACCGCGAAGCCAGATCAGGCTGAACATCCACGCCACCACCACCCAGCCCACCGTGCCCCACACCCGGACCCGGGGAAAATCCTCCCGCGGGCGCGGCACGTGGTGGAAGGCCACCGTGTTGCTGAGGGCGGAGGTCGGCACGTACAGGAGCGACCAGGCCAGGTAGAGAACGAGGAACGGCTCGAACCGGGTCTGGTACGACAGGGCGAGCATGACGAACCCGGACAGGAAGTGGCACAGGGCCAGCATCCGTTCCGCGCTCAGGAACCGGTCGGCGATCTGTCCCGCGAAGGCCGGCGCCACCAGGGCCGAGGCCGCCGGAAGGCCCATGAGCAGCCCGATGTGGCTCGACGGAAACTGGAGCGTGTTCTTCAGGTAATGGCTGAAGATGGGCAGAAAAGCGCCCAGAACCAGGTGCTGCAGGAACATCATCGCCGACAGGCGGGCGAAGATGGGGTTGTGCAGGAACCGGGTTTCGGTCGCCGCCTCGATCCCCGGCGAGATGAGGTTGGAGTTTTCGGTCATTGGCGTTCCGTCGTCCGAGGCCGGTTGCCGAGTCGATCAAAGGGAGGGGCTGGGGATGTCCTGCGGGCCGCGGCAGATCCTGTGCTCCCGCGAACGAACAACTCATGTCTCATCGAGGGACCGTTCGTACGCTTCCGAGACGAAGGCCTTGTCGCCGAGGGCTTCTCTCAGCGGGTCGGCATCGGGCGGGCAGAAGCCCAGGTGCAGATGGCGGCGCCACCCTTCCGCATATTCGTATCGGCCCGACAGGACGCCCACCTCGCGCGACATCTCTTCCATGGTGTGGAGATAGCTGTCGAGGCCCTGGCTGGCGTCGAGCCATTCCTTCTGGGTCTTGTGGCAGGCAAGGGCCTCCCGCTTCCGGTCGATCACCGACGTAACGTCGACGTACAGTCCGGGCCGGACCAGCCGGCGCAGGCCGTCGCGGAGCCCGTAGGGCTGGGCGTGGTACACGGTGACGTCGTTGAGCACCGGCGGTCGCTGGGGAATGGATGCGAAGTTGCGCATGCCCCGGCAAAAGGCCGCCGTCACCCCCAGGCGCACCGAGATCATGTGGTCTTCCATGTAGTCCTGGGGCGACTGTAGCAGGAGGATGGTGGGGGCCACGTCGCGGATCACGGCGGTGACGCGCCGGACCAGCTCGCTGGTGTAGTACACCTCAAGATCGTCGACCAGGGGAGCGTGAAACTTTGCGCCCAGCACTCGAGCAGCCGCCCGGGCCTCGTCGGTCCGCAGCGCCACGATCTCCTCGTGGGTGTGGTGCTCCGTTCCGCAGGACCCGTTCGCCAGGTTCATGTAATGGAGCTCGTATCCCGCCTCACCCAGCCGGAGCAGGGTGCCGGCCATCATGAATTCGATGTCGTCCGGATGCGCGGCCAGCGCAAAGGCCACGGGCTTGGCCATGGGCTTCTCCTCCCGATCGGAAAAAGGGGGCGTCTCCCCCGTACAACCGCCGTGCGACGCGTTCGCACGGAAGGCGGTAGTGTAGCGCGCCCCGCCTCGGGAATCCACCTGTCTTGGGCTTCCCGGCTCCTCCGTCCGGACCAGGAGCCGCTCATTCGCTCAGGATGCGGGCGACGCGGTCGAATTCCTCTTCGGTGTTGT
>CAYVOE010000383.1:0-3367 GCA_964452795.1 uncultured Nitrospiraceae bacterium | reverse complement strand
TAGAAGTGGGGGGAGAAGCGCAGGACCTTGCGCCGCCGGCGGTCCTGGCGCAGGGACAGGACCACGCCCGCGTCCCGGAGCTTTCCGGCCACGGCGGTCATGTCGCGGTCGGGGTGGTACACGCTGATGATGCCGGAGCGCTCGCCATCGGTGGTGTCACCGTCGTCTTCGACCAGGAGGCGGTAGCCCAGCGGCCGCACCCGGTCGAGAAAGGCGCGCCGCAGCTCGAGGATGCGCCGGCTCACGGCCTCGATGCCCGCCTCGAGCAGCAGCTCCATGGACGCCGCCATGCCGACGATGCCGGGGACATGAAGCGTTCCGGGCTCGTACCGGCGCGCGCCGCTGTAGAAGCGGATTTCGTCCTGGGCGATGTATTCCGGCGACACCACGTTGAGGGCGCCCAGCATGGCCGGCCGCAACACCTCCATGCGCGACCGCTTGACGTAGAAAATGCCCGCGCCGCTGGGTCCCAGGAGCCACTTGTGGGAATCGGCGCTGAGGAAGTCCACATGCTCGACGGACAAGGGAAAGGCGCCCAGGGACTGGATGGCGTCGAGGGAGAACAGCACGTCGCGCTCGCGAAGCCGCCGACCGATGCCGTCGACGTCGATTCGGCAGCCGCTGAGGAAGTTGCACGAAGCCAGCGCGACGAGCCGTGTCCGCGGCGTGAGGGCAGCCTCGACGTCGCTCCAGCGGATCCGGCCGAAAGAGGCCGGGCGGATCGGCACGGGCTTGACGCCCCGGGCCTCGAGCCCGGTCCAGGGATACACGTTGGCGGGGTAGTCGTCGGGGTAGTACACGACCTCGTCGCCCGGTTCCCAGGGCAGGCCGGCGGCCACCATGTTGAGGCCCAGCGAGGTCGGGCCGAGCAACGCGATCTCGTCGGCCTCGCAACTCAGCAGGCGGGCCGCCGCCTCCCGGGCCTCGCGCATCCGTTGATTGGCCCAGGCGTTCTCCTGGGAATCCTCCATGGCCCGGCGCAGGTACTCTTCCACGGCGTCCACGGCGGCCCGGGGCAGGGACGTGACCGCCGCATGGGCCAGGAAGATCCGGTGCTCGGCCACGGGAAACGTGCGCAGGCGCAGGGCTTCGTCGCTCGTGATTTGTTCCAGAGTCAAGGCGCTTCCTCCTTTCAAGAGCCGGAATTGGCGACAGCTTGGCAGATCCGACGACAAATAGAAAGCCACCGCCGCGGCCGACGCGATTCGACAGCCGCGCGGCCGGGCGGGTAGAGTTAAGGACGATACAGACCAAGGGGCCCCGCGGGCGGGTCGCCCGATGCCGGCCCCGCAACGCGTGACGTACGGCGCGTTGTTCACTAATAATCGGCGCAGCGAATCTCCTTATTCCCCTGGCGTGTTCCGTGGCTTCCGGGATGGAATCCGGGACTCTGCCGTTCACGGGACCAACTGTCACGGAGTGGCCTGTCTATGAAGGTCATCATCACCGGGGCGAGCCGGGGCATCGGCCGCGGCATCGCCCAGCATCTGGCGCGCGAAGGCTTCACGGTGGGGCTGCTGGCCCGGTCCGAGGACCGACTCCTCCAGCTTCAGCAGCGGATCGTGGCCGAGGGCGGCGACTGCCGCATCCACGCCTGCGACCTGCGCGACGAACGCGACGCCGTCTTCGCCGTGGGCACGCTCATCGAGTCCCTCCACGGCGTGGACGCCCTCATCAACAACGCGGGCGTCATCATCCGCAAGAACGTCTTCGACATCTCGCCCGACGAGTTTCGCGGGATGATCGAGACCAACGTGCTGGGCCTGTTCTACGCCACCCGCGCGGTGCTTCCCCTCATGCGCGACCAGGGCCACGGCCACATCATCAACATCTCGTCCATCTCGGGCAAAGTGCCTCTGCCCGGCGGCAGCGGCTACGCGGCCAGCAAATACGCCGTCACGGGCTTCTCGCAGTCGCTCCTCCAGGAAGTCCGGGATTACGGCATCAAGGTCACCACGATCTATCCCGGCAGCGTGGATTCCCGGCCCGAGGAGGACGGCTCGTGGAAGGTGCCGCCCGAGGAGGTGGGCCAGGCCTGCGTGGACGTATTGCGCACCTCCGCCCGCACCGTGGTCAGCGAGGTCGAGATCCGTCCCCTCGCGCGACCGCCCAAGGAGTAGAAGCGTCATGTGGCCCCCCTGGAAAGACGACGTGGCCGACATCCGCCTCGGCACCGCCAGTTGGAGCAGCCGCGAATGGGTGGGCGTGTTCTATCCGCCCCGGACGCCGTCGGAAGAGTTCATCGCCGAGTACGCCCGCCGCCTGCCCACGGTCGAGATCGACTCGACCTTCTACGGCATTCCCCGGACCTCCACCCTCGAGTCCTGGCGCGACCGCGTGCCCGACGGCTTCCTCTTTGCCGCCAAGGTGCCCCAGGTCATTACCCACCAGAAATGCCTGGTGGACTGCCGCGAAGACATGGAGGCCTTCCTGCGGGCCGTGTCGATCCTGGGCGACCGGCTCGGCCCCATCCTGTTCCAGTTCCAGTACTACAGCCGCAAGAAGGGCCTCACGGAGTCGGATTTCCTCGAGCGGTTGGAACCCTTCCTCGACACCCTGCCCAGGGCCGGATTCCACTACGCCGTCGAGGTGCGCAACAAGGCCTGGATCAAGCCGCGGCTCCTCGACCTCCTCCGCCGCCACGACATCGCCCTCGCCCTCATCGACCATCCCTACATGCATTCGCCCGAGGAGCTCATAAACATCGAAGGCATCCTGACGGGCCCCTTCGTCTACGTCCGCTGGCTGGGCGACCGGTACGCCATCGAAAAGATCACCCAGGTCTTCAACGAAACCATCATCGACCGGCGGCCCGATCTCGAGCGGTGGGTGCCTCCCATCCAGCGCATGCTCGAGGCCCGGAAACCTGTCTTCGGCTACTTCAACAACCACTACTCGGGCTACGCGCCCGCCGACGTCCAACTCCTCATCGACGTGCTCACCCGGGCCCAGGACAACGCCCCGGCCCCGCCCGCCGCGGAGGCCTGACCCTTCTCACCCGCCCATGAGACCGGCTCGTTTCCGGCCGGCGTCGCCGGTGTGTACAATAGGCCCGTCTGTGCACCGGAAAAGCAGGAGGTGAAAGGAACGGCAATGGTCGAGCTTGGGGTCAACATCGATCACGTGGCCACGCTGCGGGAGGCGCGCAAAGGCCGCGATCCGGACGTTATCGCGGCGGCCAAGACGTGCGAACTGGCCGGCGCCCATCAGATTACGGTTCATCTGCGCCAGGACCGGCGCCACATCCAGGATCGCGACGTCGAACTCTTGTCTCAGGTGCTCCAGGTGCGGCTCAACCTCGAGATGGCCGCCGTCGACGAGATCATCGACATCGCCCACCGTATCAAGCCCCATACGGTGTGCCTCG
>CAYVOE010000382.1:0-5190 GCA_964452795.1 uncultured Nitrospiraceae bacterium | reverse complement strand
CGGTGGAATTCGACGGTTCGAAAGACCACAACGTCGTCTTCAACACCCACTGCTTTGTCGGCGGCGGCCTCACCGTGTTTCGCGACCCCGTGGCCGATCCGTCGGAACGGTACAAGATCGTGGCGGAATGGAATTCGTGGGACGCCGAAACCATCGCGCGCTACGAGCGCAAATGGCCCCACGACATCGATCCCCGGGCCCGGCGCGGCGACGTTGACCTCGTCATGGGCGTCCTGGGCGCCGTGTCGCCCGACGGCCTCGAATGGACGGTCCTTCCCGAGCCCCTCGCGGAGACCCACTGCGACACCCAGCTCGTAGGGACGTACAACGCCCACCTCGGCGAATACGTGATTTACACCCGCGACTACGTGGACCTGCCCATGGACGAAGAGGCGGCCGAGTACGATCCCGGACGCATGGTTCGGTACACACGGCGGGCCGTGGGCGCCTTGCGCAGCCGCGATTTCCGTCATTTCCCGCTGCCCGAAGTGGTGCTCCAGGCCGACCCGTCCATGCGGCCCTCGGAAGTCCTTTACACCAACGCCTACACCACCATGCCCGGCGCCCCCGAGCAGCACCTCATGTTCCCCGCCGTGTGGGACCTCTGCCATCACGACGAGACCCGAATCCGCGTCGCCAGCAGCTACAACGGCCTGTTGTGGCAGTTCCTCCCCGGCGAACCGGTCCTCGAGACCGGGGCCTTCGGCTCCTGGGACGGCGGCTGCGTGTTCGCCCACCCCAACCTCGTGGAGCTGCCCAACGGCGACTGGGTGCTGCCCTACACGGGCTACGACGTGCCCCACAAGTACCCCCGCGTGCGGGCCCGGCGCAATACCGGCTACGCCGTGTGGCCCGGGGGCCGGATGATCTCGATCAAAGCGGACCTCGAAGGCCGGTTCGAGACCATCCCCGTGGTGCCTCCGGGCAAGGAGCTGTACATCAACGCCCTCACCCGGCGGGCGGGCCACATCCGGGTCGAAGCCGCGGGCGCAGACGGGCGGGTCCTGCCGGGCCGCGCCCTCGCCGATTGCACGCCCCTCTTCGGAGATCTGCACCGACAACGGGTGACGTGGAAGGAGCACGACGATCTGGGCATTTCCAAAGGTGAGCCGGTCTCGCTGCGGTTCGACATGAACCACGCCGAGATCTTCGGCCTCGAGTTCCGGTAAGCGGTACGGGCGCGGGAGCCCGCGAGACAGCACAAGCGATTACAGCGAGAGGGAGAGCCATGGGAGAGGCGAGGAGACCGACGAAGCCCCATCCCCGCAGCGAATGGTTTCGATCGCGGGCGTTCGGGATGTTCATTCACTGGGGACCCTTCAGCGTGCTCGGGCACGGCGAATGGTCGATCGTGGACGAGCGCATTCCGCTGGACGAATACGATCGCCTCTGCGACCGGTTCGCCGCCGAGAACTACGACCCCCGCGCTTGGGTCGAGGTGGCCCGCGCCGCCGGCATGAAGTATCTCACCCTGACCGCATGCCACGGCAACGGCTATTGCCTGTTCGACACGGCCACCTACCCCCGCAATTCGGTGAACGGGACGCCCGGCCGCGACCTCGTCCGTGAATTCGTCGAGGCCTGCCGCGAAGGCGACATGGGCGTGGGCCTCTACTATTCCCTCACCAACTGGTACGAGTTCTACAAGCTCTTCGGCACGTACCGCGTGATCAGCAATCCTCGCGAACATTCGCAATACCGCGACGGCTGGGAGCGCGTCGTCGACATGCAGCACGCCCAGCTCCGCGAGCTCCTCACGAATTACGGTCCCATCGACATCCTGTGGATCGACGACGTGCCCAAGATCCCCGAGGCCTACGACGCCGAGGGACTTTATCGGATGATCCGGGACCTGCAGCCGGACTGCCTCGTGGGCGAGAACACCCGCCACTGCGGCAACGGCGATTTCGACATCTCAGAGGAGCGCTGGCTCGAAGAAGTCCCCGAACGGCCCTGGGAGGTGTGCATGCCCATGGGCGTTCGCTGGTCGTACCAGGAGCACGACACGGACCTCAAATCGGTCCGCACGCTCCTGGGCATGCTGCGCCGGTGCGTCCTGGGCGGCGGCAACTTCCTTTTGAATACGGGGCCCAGGGGCGACGGGACCCTTCCCTCGTTCCAGGAAGAACGGCTCCGCGAGATCGGCGCCTGGCTCAAGGACCACGGCCGGGCCCTCTGGGGATGCCGGCCGCTGAACGCGGGGCACGTCGAGTGGGGCGACACCGTCACCTGGGACGGCAAAGATACGGTGTACCTGCACGTGGATCGCTGGTTCGGCTCAACGTGGACCTTCTCGGGCCTCGAGAACCGGGTCCTCTCGGCCGAAGTGCTGCCCACGGGCCGGCCGGTGCGGTTCCGGCAATCGGATCCGGCGCGCCTCACCTTCGAGGACCTGCCCGCCGACCCGCCCAATCCCCACTGCAGCATCGTGGCGCTGAAGGTCGAAGGCGAGCCGGTCATGCGCCCCTGGCTCGAGTTCTGAAGTTTTCCAGACCGCGTATTCAAAACGCATCCGCACCCGGGATGCATATACGTTCAATCGTCCGACAACTTCTCCGCCCGTGCGGGCTGCGTCCGGAAAGGAGAGCCGTGGCATGTCGTTGAAGGGATATTGGCGGTGGCTCGGGCTCGTGTTGTGCGTCGCGATCCCGGCCGGAGCCCGGAGCGCAACGCCGACCATCGAAGAGGCCTATTCCCCCAGAGACGAGTTGCGCATCCTGGGCGCCACCCATACGCTCGTCACGAACGACATCGACGAGTTCATGAAGCCCATCCGCGAGCACGGCTACAACGCCGTCATGGTCCACGGGCTCGACGACGGGTGGGGCGCCACCTACCCCTCCAGGATCTTCCCCTTCGCCGAGCACCGCAACTTCAAGCCCGACACGCTTCAGAAGATCATCGAGGCCTGTCATGCCGAAGGGATCAAGGTCATCGTCTACGCCCCCCTCGTGATGCTCACCGACGACCCCCGATACACCGACGCCACACCCGAAGAGGCCGCCGCCCTGAAGGCCGAGGGGAAAAAGAAGATTACCTCCCTCGACAGCTCCTTCCGCGACCTCTTCGTCGGAGCCCTCAAGGAGATCGCCGCCCTGGGCGCCGACGGGTTCTGGCTCGACGGGTACTCCATGGAGTACAGCAACCTGGTGGGCGCGCCCCACGCCCACGGCGCCGAGGCCTTCCGCAAGGAGACCGGTCTCGAATGGCCCATGGAAGAAGACTGGGAATCGGACACCTTCCGCCGCTGGGTCAAGTGGCGGTACAAACACCACATGGAGCTCGGCGACGGGATTGTAAAAGAGATCCGCGCCGAATACCCCCACATCCACGTATCTTTCAACACCCATTTCGTGACGCCCATGGCCATCGATCCCGACCTGCCCGGGCCGCCCCTCACGTGGAACCGCTGGCGCGAAGGCGTGCCCCTCGCCCGTTTTCCCGACACCATCGGCGCCTCGAACCACGCCCGGCTGGGCCCCAGCAACCTCGCCCAGAGCACGCCCTTCTGGTCGGGCATGTCGACGGACATGAACCCCCTGCGCTGCGACCTGTGGCAGCCCACCTTCGCCGAGCGGGTCGGGCTCAACCTCATGTGGCGACAGGGCCTGCCCGCGGACGCCCTGGGACTGCGCCTGTCGGCCCTGGCCGCCTTCACCTTCAGCACCCAAATCTGGCCCGAGGGCGACATCCATACCGGCAAGGCCGTCCGCCCCGAGACCTACACCGAGATCAACGACGCCATCCGCGCACGGGAGGAATTTTTCGGCGGGAAACGGGTCACCTACTGCGGCGTATATCTCAGCAACAACACGCGCGACTACTGGGGCCTGCGCCGCGCCAAACCGGACGATCCCCGCAACACGGATCGCCTCTTTACCGAGTGCTACTTCGGCCTCGCGTCGCTGCTGATGCAGGAGCACATCCAGTTCAGCCACTTCTTCGACAACAACCTCTCGCTGGAGACGCTCCGGGCCTTCCCCGTGGTGTTTCTGCCGAATGTGGCGTGCCTGAGCGACGCCGCCTGCGACACCCTGCGCCAATACGTCGAGGGCGGCGGCCGCCTCATCGCCACCTACGAGACCTCCCTCTACGACGAATGGGGCGAGCGCCGAGAGGACTTCGGACTGGGCGACCTCTTCGGCGCGCAGTACAAGGAAACGCGCAACGCCGTCGATCTCGAGCCGCCCCATTGGATCCGCGAACTGAAGGAACCGGGACGGAACGACGGCCTGACCACCTTCGCGTGGCAGTCGCGCCGCACCGTGGTCGAAGCGCGGCCGGGCGCCGAGCTTGTGGCCGTCGACACGGGCCGCTACGTTCCCGGCACCGACACCGACGCGTCCCTCCGCGGCAGCCCCGCCGTCCTTCGCAACAAGGTGGGGCAGGGCGAGGCCCTATACATCGTCGACGACGTCTCCCAGGGGTACTACCAGTCCCCGTACCGATCCATCCCGGCCATCCTCCGGAGCCTGATCCTCGATTCGCCTCCGCCCTTCCGCGTCGAGGCGCCCGCCCAGATCATCGCCAACGGCTACTGGCAGGAGGAGGGCCGGCGGCTGGTCGTCCATCTCCTCAACCTGCCGCCCATGAGCACACGGCTCTTCGATCGCAGCCAGTTGGACACCCTCGACGAGGTCGTGCCGGTTCACGACGTGGACGTGGTGCTCCATCTGCCGGGAACCGTCGCCTCGGCGCGGCTGGTTCCCGCCGGCATCGACCTGCCCGTCGAGACCGGGCCCGACGGGGCTCTGCGCCTGCGCGTGCCTCGGGTCGCGGAACACGAGATGGTCGTCATCGACCTCGCCGGGCCCTGATCCGCCGATTTTCGGCCCTATGCTTTAGAATTGGATCACCTTGGACACGCAAGACGCCATCGTTCGTCACGATACGCAGGCAACCCCACCGCTGCGGGAGAATGTGCACCCATGAACCATCCCATCCGCGATTCACGAAATCCGGGACTCACCCGGCGAGGCTTCCTCGCCGCCGCGGGCGCCGGCGCCACGGCTCTCCTGGCCGGTCCCGGTTCCGCCCAGGAGCCGCCCCGGAAGCTCAACGTCCTGTTCATCCTGGCCGACGACCAGCGCTTCAACACCATCCGCGCCCTGGGCAACCCCGTGGTCGAGACGCCCAACCTCGACCGCCTGGTTCGCGAAGGCACCGCCATGACCTCGGCCTACATCATGG
>CAYVOE010000381.1:3564-5216 GCA_964452795.1 uncultured Nitrospiraceae bacterium | reverse complement strand
GTGACTCGCTGGGATTGCCGCGTCGCTCTTTCTGGGCGCTCCCCGAGGGCTTGGGACAGAGGCCCCTTCTTTGGCCCTCTCGGATGACGTCCCACCCGGGCCGCTCCTCGCAATGACGGGTGGAGGGGCCGCTTTACGCTCATTTCTCAGCACCCCCCAAAACAAGTTTGGGGGTGCCACAAAACGGGTGGGTGGAGAAGTTGGGAGGGCCACAAAACATAGGGTGTTGGGAGGGGCCACAAAACGGGTGGGAGGCGGATCGGCCAAAAATGCGTGTAACTGTGAGGGCTTGAAGCGGGCATCGGGGGAGAAAGTCTGGGCGTGGCATGCCGAAGGCTCTTGCTCATCCCCCAGCACCTCCGGTTGCACGTCCTCGTCCGAATTGTCTCTTGCCGGCGGGGATGGTAGAATCCTGCCGCCTTACGGAGACACTCCATGCGCACACTCATATTCGGAGTCAATGGACAACTGGGCCGCGATCTACTGTACCTTTTCGAGGAGCAGGACGACGTGGCCGGGTTCGATCTACCCGATCTGGACATCGGCGACCGGAACACCGTCATGGCCGTGGTGCGGGAAGAGGAGCCTGAGCTGATCATCAACGCCGCCGCCTACACGAACGTGGACGGCGCGGAGGACGACCGCGACGGGGCCTTTCGGGTGAACGAAGCCGGGGCGCGTTACGTGGCCGAGGCCGCGGCGGCGCTGAACGTGCCGGTCCTTTACTACAGCACCGACTACGTGTTCGACGGCGGAAAAAACGCTCCGTACGAGCCGGACGACCCCGTTGCGCCTTTGGGCGTATACGGCGAGTCGAAGGCGGCCGGCGAAGCGGCGGTGCGGTCGGCGAACCCGCGGCACTTCATTGTGCGGACCGCTTGGCTCTACGGGCCGATGGGCAACAACTTTGTGGAGAAAATTCTGCGGGCGGCCGATGAAAAACCCAAGCTGCGGGTGGTCGACGACGAGGTAGGGTCGCCGACCCACACGCAGGACCTGGCCGCGGCGACACTCGAGCTGGTGCGCACGGAGCAGTATGGCACCTATCACGCCGTCAACTCCGGCTGGTGCTCCCGCTACGAGCTCGCCAAAGCCATTCTCGAGGAAGCGGGCCGGAAGACGCCCATCGAGCCCTGCTCGTCGAGCGAGTTCCCGATGAAGGCGCCCCGGCCCAAGTACTCGGTGCTGTCGAACGCGAAACTGGAGAAAGCCACTCCCCACAAGATGCGGGCGTGGCGGCAAGCCCTCGAGGCATACCTAGAACGACGGGAGGCGCGCGGATGACGCGCATCATGGTAACCGGCGGCGCCGGTTTCATCGGGTCCGGCTATGTACGTTATCTTCTCGACACCTACCCGGATGTCGAAGTGGTCAACTTTGACAAGCTGACCTACGCCGGAAACCTCGACAACCTCAAGGACGTCGATCCCGAGCGCCATCGCTTCGTCCGCGGCGACATCGCCGACGCCGGCGCCGTTCGTGAAGCCCTGCGCGGCTGCGACGCCGTGGTCAACTTCGCCGCCGAGACGCACGTGGACCGCAGCATCCTGGGCGCGGACGAGTTCATCGACACCGACATCCGCGGCGTGCACAACATCGTGGAAGCCGCCCGCGAACTCGGGACGGAGCGCGTCCTGCTCGTCTCGACCGAC
>CAYVOE010000381.1:0-3554 GCA_964452795.1 uncultured Nitrospiraceae bacterium | reverse complement strand
ACGAGGTCTACGGCAGCATCGAGGAGGGATCGTTCAAAGAGACCGACCCCGTGGGTCCGCGCAATCCCTATTCGGCCAGCAAGGCCGGCGGCGAGATGCTCGGCATGTCCTATTTCCACACCTTCGGTGTGCCCGTCATCATCACCCGCGGCTCCAACACCTACGGCCCCTACCAGTACCCCGAGAAGGTGCTTCCCCTCTTCGTCACCAACGCCATCGACGACGAACCCCTCCCCCTCTACGGCGACGGCCGCAACGTGCGCGACTGGCTCTACGTCGACGACCATTGCAGCGGCATCGACACGGCCCTGCGCAAAGGCACCCCCGGAGAGATCTACAACGTCGCCGGCGGCAACGAGCGCGAGAACATCGTCCTTACCCACAAGATCCTCGAGCTGCTCGGCAAGGACGAGAGCCTCATCAAGCCCGTCAAAGACCGTCCCGGCCACGACCGCCGCTACTCCATCGACGCGAACAAGCTGCGCGCCCTCGGCTGGGAGCCCCGCACGTCCTGGGACGACGGCATGGCCCAGACCGTCCGCTGGTACCAGGAAAACGAATGGTGGTGGCGCAAGATCAAATCCGGCGAGTTCATGGAGTACTACAAGCGCCAGTACGCCAATCGGTAGCGCGATTCACCGGGGGCCGTACGGCCCGTTGGGTCGGATCGGCCTGGACCCAATCCGCGTGTCCCTTGCGCCGGCGCCACGCATCGGATAAAATCACCTATAGATATCAATAGCTGCAGGTAATTTTATCCAAAGGAAACTCGGCGTGAAAGAGTCGGCCCTTCAAGAGGCGAAGCGACTCATCGAGCAAGAGGGCGGAGTCATCCGTACCTCAGAAGCGTTGCGAATAGGCATTCATCCCCGCACTCTTTACGCCCTTCGCGACAGCGGAGTTCTTGAGCAACTCTCGCGGGGTGTGTACCGTCTCGCAAACGGAAGTGTGCTTTCCAACCCGGATCTCGTCACGGTGGCGGTGCGTGTTCCGCAAGCCGTTCTCTGCCTGATCTCAGCGCTGGCGTTTCATGAGATCACAACGCAGATCCCGAATGCCGTCTATATCGCATTGGCACGAGGTGCGGAAGTCCCACGCCTTGACTATCCTCCGCTGGCGGTGCATCACTTCTCGGGAGAAAGCTTTACGGCGGGCGTTGAGCAGCATCCAGTCGATGGGGTGACCCTTCGAGTGTACAGCCCGGAGAAAACCCTGGCGGACTGCTTCAAGTTCCGCAATCGGATCGGAATGGACGTCGTCCTGGAGGCCTTGCGGCTGTACAGGCTGCGTAGGGAATTCAAACCGGAAGAGCTTCTGGAATTCGCGCGCATCTGCCGGGTCGAAAAGATCATGATACCGTACCTCGAGTCCCTGGTGTGATCAAGGACGCGAACTGTCGCTTCCCTCCTCACGCCCCTTCCCCCGTAGCACCATCGGTTCAGATTCAACGGCGTTTCGCCGATGTAAGCGCCGGGCAAATACTCTCTTGCCCGATTTCCGGACGAGCGGACTCCGCAAGAACGTCTAAGGCCTTGGAGGCACCTCGCGGCCGTTTCCATGCGCCGTCGGCGGTGTGCCGCATGGGACGAAGCGGATCGGCCACTCCGGGGGGGAAAAGCCGGGACACCGCCGCATTCCGGCATCGGAGGAGCACGAATTGGCCGTGTTGCAAGCGGACGCGTCGCGCGAGTGCGCGGTGCTGATCGTGGACGACGAGGAGCGGGTTCGCAATGTTCTCACCCGTCAACTGGTCCGGGCGGGGAATCGGTGCGCCGCCGTCGCCACCGCGAAGGAAGGGCTGGCCCATCTCGAGCGCAACGACTGCGACGTCATACTCGTAGACCTGTACATGCCCGAGATGGACGGGATCCGTTTCCTCAAGGCCCTGGGCACCCTGGGCGTGGATGCGGTGCCGGTGGTGCTCACCGGTCGGCCCGATACGGCCAAGGCGGTGGAGGCCATGAAGGCCGGCGCCTTCGACTTTATCGAGAAATTCTGCGCTTTCGACACCCTCGGGGGCGTAGTGGCCCGGGCCCGGGACCATCGCCGGCTGAAGCGGCGTGCGAGGGAAATGGCGGAGTTGGCGGCCCATTGGGAGGCGACCTTCGACGCCGTGCCCGATCTCATCGCCATCATCGACGAAAGCCACCGGATCCTGCGTGTGAACCGGGCCATGGCGGAGCGCCTCAACCTGCCGCCGTCGGAGATCGAGGGGGCTTTGTGCCACACCCTCATCCACGGACAGGACAATCCCATCCTGCAGTGTCCCCACTCGGACGCGCTGCTGGACGGGACCGAACACATGGCCCAGATTCACGAACCCCGGCTCGGCGGCGACTTCCTGGTGACCGCGTCTCCGCTGTACAACGCCGCGGGCCACATCATCGGCAGCGTCCACGTCGCCCGCGACATCACGGCCCAGAAATACGCCGAAGACCAGCTTCGCAAGGCCCACGCCGAGACCGAGAACCTGTTGGCATCCATGTCGTCTTTCCTGATCCGGGTCGACGAAGCGGGGATCGTGACGCGCTGGAACACCCAGGCGACGACCCTCTTCGGCATCGAGCCCGCGGACGCGCTGGGCCGGCCTTTCCTCGAGCTTCCGTTGCCGTGGGATACGGCCTATGTGGCCCGCCAGTTCCCTCAGTGGCAGACGGCGACCCGACCGGTGCGGCTGCCGGAGATGCGTTGCGCCGTGCCCGATCGGCCTCCGACCTTCCTCGACGTCACGGCCAACCCCGTCCGCAGCGCCAACGGCACTCCGGCGGGCTTCTTCCTGCTGGGCACCGACGTCACAGAGCGGAAGAATCTCGAGTCCCAGCTCGTTCACGCCCAGAAACTCGAATCGATCGGCCAGTTGGCGGCGGGGATCGCCCACGAAATCAATACACCCACCCAGTACGTGGGCGACAACACCCGTTTCCTTCAGGGCGCCTTCCACGACCTGTGCGAGCTCCTCGACCGCTACGGGGAGCTGTCCCGGCACGCGCGGGAGCGGGGATTCGAGCCGGACCTCGTCGAGGAAATCGAACGGACCGTCGAGCGAATCGACCTGACCTACCTGCTCGAGGAGATCCCCCGGGCCATCCACGAATCCCTGCACGGGGTCGAGCGCGTGGCCCGCATCGTGCGCGCCATGAAGGAGTTCTCCCATCCCGGCACGGCCGAAAAGACGCCCGTTGACCTCAATCGAGCCATCGAGGGCACCGTCACCGTCGCCCGGAACGAGTGGAAATACGTGGCCGAGATGGAGACGCAATTCGACCCCGATCTGCCGATGGTGTCGTGCCTCCCCGGCGAGTTCAACCAGGTAATCCTCAACATCATCATCCACGCGGCCCATGCCATCGGCAACTTGGTGGGCGACGGCGCCGGCGGCAAAGGGAAAATCACCGTGAGCACCCGCCGCGACGGCGAGTGGGTCGAGATTCGGATCGCCGACACGGGTTGCGGCATTCCCGAAAGGGTGGGGCGCAAGGTCTTCTATCCCTTCTTCACCACCAAGTAGGTGGGAAAGGGTACCGGACAGGGTCTGGCCATCGCGCACAACGTCA
>CAYVOE010000380.1:0-5216 GCA_964452795.1 uncultured Nitrospiraceae bacterium | reverse complement strand
CCGGTGAGGGCGATGCCGCGGATGATGTGGCGCTGAAACAGGAGGAAGACCGCCAGCGCTGGAGCGGTGCACACGAGGCAGGCCGCCAGGGTGAGGCCGTACTCCACGGAATAGGAGGTCTGGAAGAGGGCGATCCCCACGGGGAGGGTGTATTTGTCGATGCTGTCGAGAAAGATCAACGGGCCGAGGAAATCGTTCCACGACCCCATGAAGGTGAAGATGGCCAACACGGCGAGGGCCGGCCGCGACAAGGGCAACGCGATGCGGCGGTAGATGCCGAAGGGCGAACAGCCGTCGATCGCGGCGGCGTCTTCGAGGTCGCGCGGCAATCCCTGGAAAAACTGGTGGAGGAGAAAGACGCCGAAGACGTTGGCGCCGGCGGGGACGACGAGGGCGAGGGGCGTGTCGAGCCAGCCCAGGCCGTTGAGGATGAGGTAGAGCGGCACCAGCAGGATCTGTCCGGGCACCATGATCATGGCCACGATGACGGCGAACACGTAGCGCTTTCCGGGAAGCTCGAGTCGGGCGAGGCCGAAGGCCGCCAGCGAGTCCACCACCAGGACGAGCAGCGTGGTGGACCCGGCGATGAGCACGCTGTTGGCGAACCATCGGGCCATGGGGATCTCCTCGACGTTTCCCAGTATTTCGCGGAAGTTGTCGAAGGTCCACCGGCGCGGCCATACGCTCTGGAAATGGATGATCTCGGCATCGGACTTGAAGGCGGTAATCACGAGCAGGATCAGGGGCGCCAGGACGAGAAGCGCCCCCGCGGCCGTCAGGCCTTCCACCAGCAAACGTTTCGACGGTCGGTCTATCACCGTTACTTCTCCCGCAACAACCGGAACTGGGCCATCGAAAACAGGGCGATGCACAGGAACAGGAGCCAGCTCATGGCCGCGCCGTACCCCATGCGGTAATGGGTGAAGGCCGTTTCGTAGATGTACTGGACCAGCACCCGGGTCGACTGTTCGGGGCCGCCCCGGGTGATCATGAAGGTCTGGCCGAAGACCTGGAACCCGCCGATGACGCTCAGCACGGTCACGAAGAGCAGCACGGGCCGCAACTGGGGTAGCGTGATGTGGCGGAACCGCGCGAAGCGGCCGGCGCCGTCGAGGGCCGCGGCTTCGTAGTAATGGCGGGGTATCTGCTGGAGCCCCGCCAGCAGGATCACCATGGGCGCACCCACCGTCCACCACAGCGTCATCAGGACGATGGATTTCATGGCCCACTGCACGTCGCCGATCCACGGAACGTCGATCCCCAGGGGTTGGGTCAAGGCGTCGAAGAGGCCGAAGTCGTCGGTATAGAACCAGCGCCACAGGATGCCCGCCACGCTGATGGAGACCACCGTCGGCGCGAAGTACGCGGCCCGATAGAAGGCCTGGCGTCGGCCCATGACCGCGTTCACGCCCAACGCGATGAGCAGGGCCGTCCCCACGGTCAATGGAACCGCCATCAACACGAAACGGAACGTGGCGAAAAAGGCCTTCCAGAAGTACGCGCTCGTGAGGGCCTCGGCGTAGTTCGCCAGGGCCACGAAGCGCGGCGGAGCGGGGGAGAGCATCTCCCACTCGAGGAAGCTCAGTACGAACCCGTAGCCCAGGGGCAGCAACATGAAGCCCCCGAAGAGCGTCAGGTACGGCGCCACGAAGAGCCATCCGCTCCAGCGCCGCCGGCGGGCCCCGTTCATAGCCTTGCGCCCCTCATGCCCTTGCTCCCACGTTGCGTCCTCCGCGCCCCGGCTCAGTTGTCCTTTCCGGCCCGGGCCCGCATATCGTAGTACCGTCGGACGGCGGCGTCGGTGTTCTCCGCGGCCACTCGCAACGACGCTTCGGGCGACATGCTTCCTCGCAGGGCCCGCTCGACCGCCGCGTCGTACTCCGTCAGGAACTCCAGGATGAACGGCACCGGCGGGTCGAAGTGTACATACGACAGTTGCCGCGCGAAGACGGCCTGGGCCTCCATGGCCTGGAACGGCGGCGACGCGATCTGGCTGCGCCGGGCGGGGATCTGGCCGCCCGCGGCCCATTCCAGGGCGTTGTCCGACAGGAACCGGATGAACCGCCAGGCGGCCTCGGCGTCGGCCGGGTCCAGGCCGCGGCGCATGCACAGGGTGTGAGACGTCGCCCAGGCCGCGGGTTGAGACCCCAGGCACGGCAGCGGCGCGTACCCGCACTCGAGGTCCGTCTGCTTTTCGAGTTCCGCCACCATCCAGATGCCTTCGAAGACCATGCCGATCTTCCCTTGGCGGAACCCGATCCACGACGCGAAATCCTGGGGCGGCGGCGCGACCCTTTCCTCTTCGATGAGGTCGTGGCAGAACCGCAGGCAATCCACGTTCTCCGGTCCGGCCAGCACGCAGGTCTTCCCGTCCGGCGAGAACAGCTCCCCGTTCCACTGCTTCATCAGGGCCATGACGTTGATGCGGAACCACGTGAACCCGTATCCCCACTGGTCGGGCCGGCCATCGCCGTCGAAGTCGCGCGTCAACGCGCGGGCGGCTTCGAGAAAGTCCGTGCGCCCGGTGGGCGGCCGCGGCTCGCCGTGCTCGTCCACGATCCCCGCCTCGCGGAAGAGTTTCTTGTTGTAATACATGCCTATGGTCGGGATGTCCAGCGGAATGGAGTAATGCCGACCGTCAATGGACACCGCGTCCCACACGGCGGGCACGAAATCCTCCGCGTCGATTCCGTTCGGCCCGTCCACGAGGTCGTCCAGGGGCCGGAGGAAGTCGGCCTGCATGAACCGCGGCAGCATGCTGGGGTAGAGGATAAAGACCTCGGGGGCCCGTCCGCCGAGGCCCGCCACGAACAGCTTGTTGTGGTAGGTCGCCCAGTCCATGCGCTGCATCAGCACGCGGACGTCGGGGTTCTCACGGTTGAAACGGCGCACCATCCGGAGCATGGTCCGTCCGTCGGGTCCCGTGAAGCCGTTCCAGAATCGAATAATTCGGACTTCTTCTCGAGGCGAGGTGCAGGCGGGCAGCAGCAGGGCGAGGCAGACCAGGACCGCCAGGCGGAACCCGATCCCCCGCCGCCGCGCCATGTCAGCCGTCCTCGCCGCGCAGCGCCGCGCACTCCGCGGGCGTCAGCCGCAACGCCGCCGCCTCCATCGCTTCCCGGAGCCGGCCGGGGTCGCGGTTTCCGACGATGGGAAAGACCGGGAAAGGCTGGCTCAGGAGGTAGGCGAGGTTGATTTGGTTCGGCGTGCAGCCCTTTTCGCGGGCGAGGTCGATGGCCCGGAGCAGGCGCGCGCGGTTCGCCGGAGCGTCGAAGTGCTTCGCCCGGGGCGGCTCACCCGGGAATCCGTCCTGGGCCCACGTGACGTTCGCACGGCCGAAGTAGCCCGAGGCCTGCGAGGTATAGGCCACCACGGGCAGACCGGTGCGTTCGTGCCAGCGCCGTCCCGCCGCGTCGAGGTACAGCATGCCGGGGAAGAAGGGTTCCGACCGGGCAAAATCGACCAGCGACCATCCCGGCTGGCTGGCGACGAAAGGCGGATGTCCGTACCGCTCCGCGTATTCCCGGGCCGATTCGAGCCGCTCCGGCGTCCAGTTCGACGCGCCGTAGCAGCGGATAAGTCCCTCCCGACGGAACCTCGCCAGGGCCTCCACGATGCCGTCCACGGGCCGTTCCGGGTTGTCACGGTGGAGCCAATACAGGTCGATGTATTCGACGCCCAGCCGGTCGAGGCTTTCTTCGAGGTCCCGGCGAATCTCTTCTTCCGTGAGGCGCGACTTACTGAGATCGTCCAGGGGCGGGGTGCCGCCTTTGGTGGCCAGGACCACCCGATCGCGCATGCCGCGGGTACGGATCCACTCGCCCAGGGTGCGCTCGCTGGCGCCCCATCCGCCTTCCCTCCAGGCCCCGTAGATGTGGGCCGTGTCGAGGAAGTTGCCTCCCGCCTCGGCATAGGCGTCCAACAGGGCCAGGCTCTCCTCCGCGGGTATGTCGGACCCGTAGGGGGCGGTGCCCAGGGCGATGGGCGAGGGCGCCATCGCGGCGCCGAAGTTCACGTCTTCGTGTCGAGCAGTATGTGTGGTCAACGCCTGTTCTCCGCGTCTCGTCGGTCTCGGGAACTCGGCCTTCGCCTCAAAGGCTTACCTTACACTACACGCAAGCGCCTGTGAATGTATCCATAGGAATTGGAGAACGATGGGAGGGGAGTCGGTGTCCGGAAATGCGCTTATCAAGCCGTGCACGGGCGGCCGCTTCCGCTGAAATCCGTCTTGACATGCCCCATTAGTACCAATATGCTGCTTTTGGATCAAGCGGTCTAAAAAGGGGTGGTCGTTCCGGTTTGCCCTTGTCCCGACCTCGATTCAACAGGGTGAATCGGGCGTCATGTGAAGGAGTTCGGCCATGCGGCGCGGGTTCATCGGAATTGTGGGGTGTATCGCAGCCTTATTCGCGACGACCGCGGTGTTGGTGGCCCGTGCGGACTCCGACTCCTTTGCCGACGAGATCCGGAAGGAAAACCCGGACCTGGTGATCGAGAAGGTCATCCTCGAAGGCGACATCCCCTGCTACGTGGTAACCATGAAGGACAAGGCCGCGGACGTGAAGCCCGCCGTCATCGTGCTTCACGGGCACAACGCCGGCAAGCACCAGGTGTTCCACTGGCGCTGGCCCCAGGAGCTGGCCTTCAAAGGCTACGTGGTGGTGACGCCCGACGCCTGGGGTCACGGGGAGCGGGATTCGGTGTCCGAGCGCCGCGCCCTCGAGGACGCCAACTGGATGGACGGGTTCACCCGCACGGTCCAGGAGACGTCGAAAGACATGGGCGCGGTGATCGACTATCTGCAGACCCGCGAAGACGTGGATCCCGACCGCATCGGGCTCATGGGAATCTCGCTGGGAGGATGCGAAACCCTCGCCACCTCGGTCATCGAAGACCGGTTGGCGGCCTACGTGGTGCTCGAAGGCGGGTGCGACTACCTGGGCGCGCTGAAAGAGGATCTTATGCGCCTGGCCTTTCCCAAGGAACCCGAGATCACCGATTCGTTGAAGGAACGCGTCGAGGCGCTGGACCCCTTCCTCAACGCGGAGCAGATCGCTCCCAAGCCCGTGGTCTTCATCCACGGCAAGCACGACCGGGTCCTGCCGCCCCGTTCCGCCCGGGCCATGCACGAGAAGCTCGCGCCGCTGTACAAGGACCACCCGGACCGGCTGGCCCTCCGGGAGTTCGACGCCTATCCGCTCCCCACCCATCGTGAA
>CAYVOE010000379.1:0-5245 GCA_964452795.1 uncultured Nitrospiraceae bacterium | reverse complement strand
GGTGCGCGAGGCCGTCGAGAGCGGCGGCGCCATCGACCACGACGCGCTCGAGGAGGTCGTTAACGAGCAGGTGAAGGACCTCGGCGTCAACGTCATCGACGTCTGCATGGACTCGAACCTCGTCGACACCAACGAGACCCTCAAGGAGGTCATCCACAAGCAGACCACCGACTTCTCGGGGGCCATGTGTCTGGACTCCTTCGCGGTGGACGCCCTCCTCGAAGCGGTGAAAGTCTACCCCGGCCGGCCCATCATCAACTCCATCTCGATGGAGGAATACGAGCCCGGCGTGACCAAGCTCGACGCCGTGGTCTCGGCCACCCGCTTCCACAACCCCGTGTACGTGGGTCTGTGCACCGGTCCCCAGGGCCCCGGAAGCACCCGCGACGAGAAGTTCGAACTGGCCCGACAGATCTACGAGACCGCCCGCGACAAGTACGGCATCGAGGCCGAACAGCTCCTCATCGACGTCAACGTGTTTCCCGTCGGCTCGGAATCGGTCGAAGGCATGAACTTCGCCGTCGAGTCCCTGGAAGCCATCGCCCTCGTCAAGACGCTCCATCCCGATATCCGCACCGTCGTGGGCGTCGGCAACCTCACCAACGGGCTCGCCAAGAAGCCCTACATGCGCACCGTGCTCACCTCGGTGTGGCTCGACGAGGCCCGCAAGCGGGGGCTCGACGCCGCCATCATCAACCCCAACCACTACGTGTTCGTCAAGGACCTCGAGCCGCGCGACTACGAGCTCGGGCTCAAGGTCATTCTCGAACACGACATGTCGGCCTTCGGCGAACTCGAGGTCATCGCCGAGGAAAAGAAGGGGAACGTCGTCGTCAAGCGCACGTCCTACGAAGACCTCGACCTGGAAGCCGCCATCTGCGAGAAGATCAAGGACGGATACAAGGAGCGCGAGAACGGGTCCTTCGAGTACAAGGGCCACACCTACACCTACGGCGACCGCATCGTGCTCCAGGCCGCCCAGGCCCTCGCGAAACACGAGCCGCTGGACTTCATCAACCGCTACCTCATGCAGGCCATGCAGGAGCTCGGCGACGGCTTCGCCCGGGGCGAGGTGTCGCTGCCCCACCTGCTGAAGTCGGCCGACGTGATGAAGCAGGTCATGGGCTTCCTCGAGGAATACATGCGGGTATCGTCGGGCCGCGACATCCACGCCGAGATTCAGTACAAGGGGACCATCGTCATCGGGACGGTGTTCCAGGACGTGCACTCCATCGGCAAGGACCTGGCCAAGACCCTGTTCGAGAACTACGGATACCGGGTCATCGACCTGGGAGTGATGACGCCGCTCCAGAGCTACCTCGACACGGCCAAGGAATTCAACGCCGACGCCATCGGCATGTCGGCCCTGCTGGTCCAGACCTCGAACCACATGATCACCGTGTCGCGCATGATGCTCGAACAGGGCCTCGGCGACACGCCCGTGCTCATCGGCGGCGCCCCCGTGAATCCCCGCCACGCGGCCTACGTGGCCCGGGCCGGCTCGGACAACGACGACGAGATGCGGTCGAACGTGTTCTACTGCCCCACCGCCATGGACGGGGTCAACATCATGAACACCCTCGTGTCGATCCCCGATCGTTCGCCGATTTACAGCGAGAACCGCGCCAAGCTCATGAAGCAGTTCGAACGGGCCGAGCGCATGGCCCGGGAAACGGAAGAGCTCCTGGCCAAGCTGCCCCGGCGGACCATTTCCTTCGATCACGCGCCCGTGCCCGACCACCCCTATTTCCGGGCCCGGACCGTGAAGCTGGGCCTCAAGGAGTTCGCGCCCCGTCTCGACCTCAAGACCCTCTTCGCGCTGAACTGGAAGTTCGGCGGCAAGGCCACGCGCCACAGCCAGGGCATGTCGGAAGAGGAACTCGTGCGGCTCAAGGACGAATGGGTGGACAAGGCGGACCGGAACGGATGGCTGACACCCATGGGCGTCTGCGGCCTCTTCCCCTGCCAGTCGGAAGGCGACGAGATCGTCATCTACGACCCCGAGGACCTCTCCCGCGAGTTGTGCCGCATGGACTTCGCCGTGGTCGTGGGCGCGGGACGCAAGGACCTGGTGTGCGCGGCCCAGTACTTCCGCCCCCGGACGAGCGGCGAGATGGACGTGGTGGGCCTTCAGATCGCTACGGGCGGCCCCGCCGTGGAAGACGAACTGCGCCGCTTGAAAGCCGAGGGCGACTCCGAGGCCTCGTTGTACCTCCAGGGCCTGTCCGACCGCGTGGCGGAAGACATGGCCGACCGGATCCACGAGACCCTGCGCGAGCTGTCGGGCCTGCGGAACGGGCGCATCGGCATCCGCTGGTCGCCGGGCTACCCCGCCATGCCCAACACCGAGAACAACCGCAAGATCCTCGAGCTGCTGGATGCTCCGCGCCACATCGGCGTGCGCATCACGGAGGCCGGCGAATTCGCCCCCACCGGCACCACCGCCGCCGTGGTGTGCTTTCATCCCGACGCGCGGTACACCTGATATCCCCCGCGCGACGGAGACGGAACGCGCGTCAGGGGTGGTCTTCCCGACAGGGACCGGGGAGGTAGTGACGCTTGAGCCAGCCGCATAGCCCGTCGAGGCCGGGGAACAGGACCCGTTCCGTGATGTTGGCCTGGTCAAGCTTGTCGCGGGCCTCCCACTTGAGTTCCGCCTTCACCACGATCTTGCGGCACAGTTCCGGGTGGGCGTCCAGCCATTGGTCGACCCGGGCCGCCGGGTCGGGCAACAGCGAGAACAGGGCGTACTGATTGACGATGCGGGCGTCCAGGGACGGCGGCTCGAAAAACAGCATGAAGTCCTCGGACGCCATCTCGTCCAGGGTGCGCAGGTCCGGCAGCTTCCGGCTGAGCGCGTCCGTCGTCAAAACATTCGACGCCTCCATGTCCAGTTCTTCCCGCAGGCACTCCGGCAGCAGCTTGTGGGCCTCCACGAAATCCACGCACCACACCGCGCCGTCCCGGTCCGCCAGCGCCGTGTTCGCCGTCACGAAATGGAGCGACACGAAGGGCGAGAAGGTCCAGTCCATGAGCCGCGTGGGCAGACCGTGGTGCTGGGCCAGCGAAACCCAGTCCCAGTAGTTCAGCGACTCCGGGGCGCCGGCGCTGAGCCGGGCGTACTTCTGAAAGTTCCGCAACAGGCCCCGTTCCACGTGGGGTTGGTTCCCATAGGACCGATGGAAACCCGTCTCGAGCCCCGCTTCCGCCAGGGCCAGACCGCGGAAGGCGAAGTTCGACCGGTGCCGGCCCAGCGCCGGGTTCCAGTCGCCTTCGAAAAACAGGTCCTGCAGTTCCTGCCAGGTGGTGGCCGTGTATTCGGGAATCATGGGGAAAAGGGCTCCGGAATTGCGACTTCCTGTCGAGCATAACAGGAACCCGGCCCCGGTACCACGACGCCCCTTCAACACGGTCGGTTGGGAAATGGCCCCTTCTGTTGTGCTTCAACAGAAAAGCGGTGTCATCTTGACACAAACTCCTGCGTCCGATATGCTCCAAGGGTCGGGCGCGAGATCTCATACCGATTCCTCGGCCCAGAGAGGGGGAACGCAATGGCACGGAGCACGACCGGCTCGTCTCGAAGGGATTTCCTGCGCGCTTCCGGAGCGGCTGTGGCAGGCATGGCGGCGGCGGGAGCGGTGCGGCACGCCGCGGCGCAGGAATCGGCGTCGGAGGAGTCGCGCCCGCCGAACTTCATCATCATTTTCACCGACGACCAAGGCTATGCCGACCTCGGCTGCTTCGGCGCCCCCGAAATCCGAACGCCGCGCCTCGACCGCATGGCGGCCGAGGGCATGAAGTTCACCGATTTCTACTCGGCCGCGCCCGTGTGTACCCCGTCCCGGGCCGCCCTGATGACCGGCTGCTACGCCCAGCGGGTGAGCCTCGCCGTCGTCCCCCGGAGCGAAGACGAAACGAAGATGGGCTTGGTTCTTTTCCCCGGCTCGCGCTACGGGCTCCATCCGGACGAGAACACCATCGCCGATATTCTGAAGCAACAAGGCTACGCCACGGCCTGCGTGGGCAAGTGGCATCTGGGCGACGCGCCCGACTTTCTCCCCACCCGCCACGGCTTCGATTCGTATTACGGCATCCCCTACAGCAACGACATGACGCCGTCCATCCTCATGCGCGGCGAAACGATCATCGAAGATCCCGTGGACCAGGACACCCTCACCGAGCGGTACACCCAGGAGGCCGTGCGGTTCATCGAGGACAACAAGGATCGGCCCTTCTTCCTGTACCTGGCCCACAACATGCCCCACGTGCCGCTGCACGTCTCGGAGCGGTTCCTCGGGCGGTCCCGGGGCGGGCTGTACGGGGACGTCATCGAATGCATCGACTGGAGCACAGGCGAGATCCTCGATGCCCTGGCCCGCCTGGGCCTCGACGACAACACGCTGGTCATTTACACCTCCGACAACGGGCCGTGGCTCCAGTACGGCCCTGACGGCGGGCTCGCCACGCCGTTGCGCGCGGGCAAGGGCACGACCTATGAGGGCGGGATGCGTGTGCCCTGCATCGTTCGCTGGCCGGGCCACGTTCCCGCGGGCTCGGAGTGCCGCGAACTGGCGACGGCGATGGATTTCCTGCCAACCCTGGCCCGGCTGGCGGGCGCGAAGGAGCCGACCGACCGGGTGATCGACGGCCGCGACATCTCCCCGTTGATGCGCGGCGAGCCCGGCGCCACAAGCCCCCACGAAGCCTTCTACTACTATTCCGGAAGCGAGTTGCACGCCGTGCGCCGCGGACCCTGGAAGCTGCGGCTCGAGAACACCCTGCGCCACGAAACGTTCTATCAGGCCGGACCAAACCCCGACGCGAAGATGCCCGAGGCCCTGTACCGCCTGGACACGGACCCCGGCGAGCAGAAAAACGTTCTGCGGTTCCACCCCGAGGTCGCGGAGGAGCTGCACGCCCTGCTCGACCGCGCGCGCACCGACCTCGGCGATTCGCGAACCGGCGTCCAGGGCGCCAACGTCCGCCCCGTCGGCATAGCCCCGCGCCCGGGCTGAGCCCGCCGCCCACCTTGCCCGCCGCCCCTCCCCGGGGCGATTTCCCGGAGGGTTAGCTACGTAGGACCCTGGCCCAGTGATGGCCCCCCCGTTCCAACATGTTCCGTCGGCCTCTGGGGAAAATTCCCCGAAGGGGATACATACGCAACGCGTCGACCCGATCAACGACCCGACGGTTCCGGCATCACAGTCCGCAGGGGAAAATTCCCCGAAGGGGATACATGATTTAG
>CAYVOE010000378.1:0-5248 GCA_964452795.1 uncultured Nitrospiraceae bacterium | reverse complement strand
CCGAAGGCCGTGACGTTCCCCGTGTCGAAGAGCACCCCCACCTGCGGGCTGTTCACCTCGTCGATGAGGCCGCGCATCTCGAGGGGGCTCAGCAGGAACATGTTCCAGATGTTCTCGACGTAAATCGACACGTTCCGGGCCTCGGCCTCCGGCGCCAGGGCCTTGAGGGCGTCGCGGGTGCGCGTATAGGCGTCCTCATAGTTCACCGCGTCGCCGCCGCCCTTGACCCAGGGCAGGCCCACGTAACCCGGAATCACCAGCACCCCCGCTGCGCCCAACGCGGCGGCCGTGTCGAGGCTCCGGCGCACCACGTCGCGGCCCCGGGCACGCTCCTCTTCGTCATCGGTGGTGAATGAGTATTGAAGGGGCGCGATCTCGAGGCTGGGCAGAGCGATGCCGAAATCCCGGGCCATGCGACCGATCTCTTTGAGGGTCTCCGTCGGCGTGTCGAGGGAAAGAAATCCGTCGCGGATCTCGAGGTAAGGCTGGACGCCCTGAAACCCGAGGGTGGCGGCCCGTTCGAAGACGCGGCGGTAGGCGTCGAGGGAATCCAGGAACCCCGTGCCGCCGAGGAAATTGGAGCTCTGCGAGAAGGCCCGTATCACAACTCCCTTTTTCATAGGCAATTCCGAACCTCCACATAGACCTTCCGCGCACCCAAAGAAGGAGACCCACTCTTCTCCTTCCAGATGTCCTATACGTCTCACCCGGTCTCAAGGGCGAAACCGAGACAATCAAACCGTTCAGCGTGCCAGTGTGCCGAGCACGTCGAATTGCATTTCCCGGGGTTCGCCCACCCACTCGAGGGCAGGCGGTTCGACAGAGGCCTTCTGAAATTCCTCCGCGAGGCCTTCGGAAACCCATATGCGTTCCAGGTCGAGGGTGTTCTTGATGCGCACGACGCGGGTAGGCCGTCCGTTCAGGGGACCGCACATGCGAAGGGCGGTTTCGATGGCGGCGCGGTCGCTGGGCAGCCACATGGGCGTCTTGCCGGTATGACACGTCCCCTGAGTCAGGCAATTGACGAAGGTCTGCTCGTGATCGATCTTGTCCACCAGCCGCCGCGTGGTCAGGTCGGCCAGCCCGATGCCGATGGCGTTTCCGTGGCTCTCGGGCGCCAGGTCGAGCACGACTATCTTGTCGACGACGGGCGCCCTCGGTTCCGATTCGCCTTCGATCCAGAACCGGCCGGTCACGTTGGTATCCATGCCGACGCCGCTGATGTGTTTGCCCATCTCTTCGACGATAAGGACATCGAGGGAACGGAAAGGCAGGCGGGCCAGGAGGGCTTTCGCCTCCTCGAGCAGGCGTGGTTCCTCCCGCTCGATTTCATCGGGCAAAAGGGCCTTTACCTTGGCGACGCGGTGGTGGGCGTTCTCGACGACGGCCAGGCCCATCACCACGTTCGTCTTCTGAAGAATGAGCCGGGCGGCGGCGGGCATCAATTCGTGGTAACCCCGACGAAGGTAGCCGTGAATCATCTCGGCACCCTTCTGCTTGCCGAGTCCTATGGCCAGCATCTTCATCAGGCCGCTTTCGATGGTGCCTTTAAAGTCCGTGTGGGGCTTGACCCTCCCCACGTCGAGGATGCCGTCGGCGCGCAGGGCGTTCCGGTCGAGATAGACGGAGACGCCGTCGACCCGGCCCACTTCCTCGACGTCCATGGAACTGACGATGGGGGCGCCCACGCGCTCCTCGGTGATGCCCAGGCTGCGCAGCACCTCGACCTGCCCGTGGGCCGTGGCGCCGCCATGGCTGCCCATGGACGACACAAGGAAGGGTTCGCCGCCGGCGGCGCGGACCTCCTCCACAACCGCAGCCAGGATTTCCGGAATGCGGGCAATGCCGCGGCTGCCCGCCGTGATGGCGATGCGCCGGCCCGGACGGATGCGGTCGGCCAACCCTTTGGCCCGGAGCTCTTCCCGAAGGCTCCCGATGGGATCTGCGAGCACGGGCGACTCCACAAGGAGCCGGGCCTCCACCATGCGCGGCAGGGCCGTCATGCGGATCCCTCCCGCCGCGCCACCTTCGGCGGCGCCAGGAGACCGCAGGCCGGTATGTCGGTAACCTGCGTGCCCGAATAGAAGCGACGGAGAATGCCGCCCAGCGTGTTCGTAATGCGGATCTCGAGGGTGTGCTCGCCGGCGGACAAATCCCGGACCCGGAATTGACGGGCCGCCCAGGCCCGCTTGCCCAGCGACACACCGTCCACCAGCACCTCCACCACGTTCCGACCGCCTTCCACGGAGATCAGCGCGTCGCCGCCGTCCCACGCGAACCGGTTGATGTAACTTCCCGTGCCCGCATAGTGGGGCAGGCCCTGGAGACCCCAATCGCCCGGGTCGAGCCGGTCCGGCGGGGCGGTCAGGCTGCCGTCGGGCCCTACGCCGAAGGTGCCGCGCAGGACCACGGGTTCCGCCAGGGTCACGGGGTAGACCGTGACGCGACGGGCGTAGTAGGGCGACGGGAGGACCCGCAGGAGGAAGGTGTTCTCCCCCGCTTTCGCCCGATCGCCGATGTCCCATTTCCGGTTGTGCTCGTCCCAGACGGTGACCGGGCCGCTGTCGCCCAGCGCCTCTCCGTTGAGCCAGGCCCGCTCGATCAGGACCGTGTCCACCACCAGTTCGAGGTCGGCCACGGGGGCGGCCAACGTAAAGGTGCCGGAAATCCAGTAGGCCTTGAGATCCTCGGGCGCCAGGGATACGCCCGCGTCGCCGTGAACCGCCGGAAGCCAGCCTTCCTCGGCCAGGGCGGCCTCGGCGTCGAGGGTGCCGTCCGTATCGGGTTTGATGCGGTACTCCAGGTTGTAGAGGTTCGGCCGGTCCATCCGGAATTCCCAGGTACCGCCGATCTCGATCGCGCTTTCCCCCACTGCCGCGAAGTGGGCCGGCGGGCTCGTCACTTCCACGGGCTCGGCCGACTGCGCCAGCCACAGGGACTGGTCTTCCGGCAGCCGAAGGGTGAAGCGGCCGTCGGTCTGCTCCGGCCTCCAGCGCCCCCCGGAGTCGGGGTCCCAGCACTCGACGGCCGCATCACCGTCCCAGGCGATCTCGAGGGATTTGTCGCCGGGCGTCATGTTCGCCAGGAAGAGGTACCGGCCCTCCTGCGGATCGATCCGCGCGGCGGTGATGATGCCGTCCGCCTCGGGACCGTCCACGGTCCAGGGCCGCTCGATGCGGCTCTCGAGGGCACGGTCCAGGTTGTCGTAGAAGCCCGGATCGTTCCAGTCTTCAAAGACTTGGGCGTCGGGCAGGTTGACGGGACGGGCCCGGCCGCCCTCAATCGCCTGCGGCGCCGGCCCCACGCGAAACACGTGGCCCCCCGACGCGGCAAACTCCTCGAGCTTGGCGGCGTGGATCGGGCGGAGGTGCGTGATCCCGGCCAGCACCACGCCGCGGAACGCGCCGTAGTCTGTCACCAGGGCGCCGTCGGCCACGGTGGCGTTCTCGAGGATCTGCTCGAAGAGAAATTCGAAGTCCCAATGACGGCGGACCAAGACGTCGGCGGCGGTATCGAAAGCCAGCTCGAGCTCGCGAAGGGCGGGCGAGGTCTCGGTGCCTCCGCGGACGTGGGCCCACCAGGTCGTGCGGGGATAGAGCAGAAGGAGCTCCGTATCGAGCACGGTCTCGGCCGATACCGAGCACACCCGGCCCGCGTACTCGTAGTACAGATGTTCGTCGGGCCAGTAGGGCTGGGTGAAGTGTTTGCCCGCGATGCCCCGCTTGCGGAAGTCGCAGATGTCGGTGATGAGGCTGTTGTCGTTGATGAGGTTGACCCCGAGCCCCACCAGCCAGTCGGTGACCCGCTTTTCGTCGGCGGGCGACTTCCACCAGGGGACCACGCCGTAGGCCTCGCACATCACGCGGTCGCGCCCGGTGAACCGCGCGGCCGAAGCGGGGTTCTTGGGCGTCTTGATCAGCGACTTGGCGCCGAAGTGGTACCACGACCGGGGCTCTTCAAAGCTCGTGTGGGGTCCCAGGAGGTCGCAGCCGGGCACCTGCATCTTCATCAGATGGGACGGACCGTCGCCGTGCCACCACACGGAGTACGAGTTCTCTTCGTAGATCAGGTGGCCCGTCAGCATCATGTCCCGCGCTTCGCACCACTCCGCGATCTGTCCCGTGAAGGCATCCGATCCCATCTCCGACGCCAGCGACCAGAAATCGATGCGATAGGGATGGCAATCGGGCGTGTCGAAGACCAGCTTATGCAGGTGCGGCACGATGTCGTAGCCGAAGCGGTCCTGGAAGGCTTCGCGGAAGCCGTCCGTCCAGGGAACGGCGCCGGGCGGGAAGTGGGGCTCGTCGGTGAAGAAGCCCTTGATGGTCTTCCCCAGCTCGTCGGGAAAGGCCTCGGCAATGGGATGGTAGGCCTCCTGCAGGAAAGCCGCCACGGCCCGCTCGCTGAGCATGTCGAGGGTACCCGGGTCGTTCGTCGTCCACAGGCAGCCTCGCGTAGTGAGGTCGGCCGTCTGATCGCGCTTGCGGCGAAAGGCCACGACCGAGAGAGGTCCCGCCGGCTCGCCTTCCACCGGCGCGTAGGTGCCGTCCGCCTTCGCCTCCACCACCAGGAACACGTTCTCGTCTTCGAGCAGGGCCCGGACCTGTTCCGGCGCGGCTTCCGCGTGTTTCTCGAGATGAAGCTGGGCCGCCACGGCATCGGGATGGTTGCGAGGCACCCGGCCCGCGGCGGTCCCGCTGGGCCAGTTCAGCTCGTCGTAGATCCACGCCCGCATCCCGAGGTCTTTGCACCATTCAAGAACCTGGCCGATCCGCTCGAGGTACGTGTCGGACATGTACTCCACGTCCATGCCGTAGATGGGAAAGATGAAGAACTCGCGAAGGCCCTGGCCGTGCATCTCCCGGAGCTGGCGTTCGAGCTGCTCCGGCTCGAGCGTCCCCGTCCAGGCCCACCACGGCACGGGACGGTACGCGACCGAGTCGGAGAAGGCCTCCGCCACGGAGGGCCCGTCGGCCGCCTCCGCCGCCCCCTGCGACAGCAGGGTCAATATCCCCAGGACACACGCCGCCGAGCACACAACTCCCGCGCGGCGCCGGAACTGCCGGTTTCCTCCGGGCATGGCAACCTCCCGCTTTTCAAGACCGTCATCGTACCACCGGACCTCCGTCCGGGCTCCGCACTACGGGTGACGCGCCGGAGACGCCGTCCTCGACGTCCCCGGCGCGCCCGAAAGTCAGGACTTCAGGACTCCGGTGCCGCGGACGGCGCGCCCTGCGTCTCCTGGAGG
>CAYVOE010000377.1:0-5258 GCA_964452795.1 uncultured Nitrospiraceae bacterium | reverse complement strand
GGGCCGCTCCTCGCAATGACGGGGAGGAGCGCCCGCCACAGCCTCGCACGCAGCGCACGAGACCTTGGCGGGCGTCGAAACGAATCGGCTGTCCTCAGTCCTCGGGGCGCTCTCCCGCCGGGGCCATCTTCACGAGCCGCGGCTGGAACTTGGCCACCCGCTCGACCAGGTCGTCCTGAGCCGCCATCACCTCTTCGATGTCCTTGTAGGCCATGGGCACTTCGTCCAGCCCGGCCGACAGCAGCTTCACCCGACGCTCCTGGAGGAAGCGCTTCGCCTCTTCCCAGGTAAACTGCTTGATGGCCTGTTTCCGGCTCATGCGCCGGCCGGCGCCGTGGGCCGCCGAGTTCAGCGAAGCGGGGTTGCCTTTCCCGCGGACCACGTAACCGGGCGTGGCCATCGAGCCGGGGATGATGCCCACCACGCCCTCTCCGGCCGGCGTGGCGCCCTTCCGATGGACGATGACTTCCTCCCCGTTATGGCGCTCCTTCCAGGCGAAGTTGTGGTGGTTCTCGATGTCGAGCTTCACGTCCACGCCGAGGTGACGCGCCACGCGCCGGTGGATGAGCTCGTGGTTCGCCGCCGCATACCGGCCCATGAGCTGCATGGCCCGCCAGTAGGCCTGACCCTCGTCGGTGTCGAGGTCCAGCCACGCCAGGTGCCGCAACTCCCGCGGCAATTCCGGATGTTTCTTCATCGCCAGCTTGCTGTAATAGTCCGCAATCTGGGCGCCCGTGCCCCGGCTTCCGCTGTGGCTCAACAGGGCGAGGTGCTCCCCCGCCTCGAGGCCCAGGTCCGGCTTGGGCAGCGTCAACACCCCGAACTCGACGAAATGGTTTCCGCTGCCGCTGGTGCTGAGCTGGCTCCAGGCCTTGTCTTTGAGGCCCTTCACCACCGGCGAGAAAGACCAGTCCTCGTCCATGACCGGATGCTCCTCCCGGGGCTTCCACGCGGCGCCCACGCCGAAGCGGGTCCCCCGCTCGAGGGCGTTCACCAGGCGGTCTTCCTGCTTCTCAATCGCGTCCACCGGCAGGTCGAGCACGGTCATCTTCATGCGGCAGGCAATGTCCACGCCCACCGCATACGGAATGACCGCGTTCTTCGTGGCGAGCACGCCGCCGATGGGCAGGCCGTATCCCACGTGGGCGTCGGGCATCAAGGCCCCCGACACCGACACGGGCAGCCGGCAGGCGTTGTCGATCTGCTGGAGCGCCTGGTCCTCGAGCCCCGACCCCCACACGCGGTAGGGCGCCGGAGATTCGCGGTCTTCATAGCGCGCCCGGGCGCCGTCGGCCTCGGCCACCGCCTTCGCGAAGTCGCCGAGAATGGCATGTTCCGCGTGGGCGTCGGGATTGGCCAGGATGCCGGCCACGGCCGCCCGGATGGCCTCGGCGTTCATACCCGCCTTCCGGGCCGCCGGCAACGCGGAGACCAGGGCGTCGAGGCTCTTGCCCGGAGGCACACCCATATCGAGTAATTGTCTAGGCTTCATATCTATATCCTGCATTGTCAAAGGCTGTCGGTCATGAGTCGACGGCCATTGAAAAAGGATGCCGAATTCGGCGTTTCCCAACCTGTAACTCAACATTCATCCGCGCTATCCGCGGACCGCCACTTCATACGAGCCGTCCACCGGCTCCATCGTAACCTGAACGTCCAGGAACCGCGCCACGATTTCGGCGTTGGTCCGGGTGTGTTCCGTAATCGCCGCGGTGCGGGAGCGACCGCCGCCGGCCATGGCCATGGGTATCAGCAACTGGTCCGCCAGGTGTTCGCCCACCGGCGCGTCCGAGCTCAGATACGACTCGACCTCTTCCGCCACCCGCCGGGCGACATCTTCCGCCCGGACGCCGCGCTCGCCGAAGCCGGTGAAGACCTCCGTAACGTGCTCGCTCTCGACGGCCACGGTCAGCACGTTCCCCGGCCCCGGCGACGTATCGATCACGGCGGCTTCCAAAGTCATCTCCTCTATGTCCAACGCCGATTCAATCACGTTTAACTCCCGTTCGGCCACGTGGACCGGAATCTTCGACACCAGCGCCCGCGCACGAACCCGTTGCACCGCGCCCCGCTCCGTCAGTTCGAGCCGCGCCAGGCGTTCCGCCGGTGTGATGCGGATGGTGAATCGGCCGCCTCCGGCGGGGTAGAACCCGTGCCGCTCGAGTTCCGCCTCCACCCGCGGTCCCGTCCGATTCACGATGGACAGAAACGCTTCCCGGAGGAATTCGAAGGGCGGCGCGCAGGGGTTATGCGTTCCCCCCTCCAGCGTCAATTCCGACGGTTCCGCTGCCGTCAGCAGGGGCGGCAATACGGCCTGCAACACGAGCGTGGCGCTGCCCGCCGTACCCACGGCGAAACGGTAGCGACCCGGCCGCACCGGTCCGGGGCGGAAGGCCAGTTCCTGCGAGCCCAGTGCCGCCCCTTCGACCTCCGCGCCGCAGATCTCGGCCGCGGCGTTCACGGCCGTGAGGTGCTGCCGCAGCAATCCCGGCTTCGCCCGTCCCGCGCGGATGTTCACCATCCGAAACGGCTTACCGGTCAGCGCGGACAGACCCAGCGACGTGCGCAGGATCTGTCCCCCGCCTTCTCCGTGGGAACCGTCGATTTCCATGAAGGTGTCGCTCTTCGTCATGTCTGGTTCACGTGATGGCAGAGGAATCGAATCCCAAACTCTTGCCGCGCTCGCCGGATTGGCCCGGCGGTATCGGCCGTTCTTGCTGCCACCAACCTGAAACCCATGCATACTTCCTGCTCTCGAGCCCGCCCCAACGAAAAGCCCGCCCCGGAAAGGGCTCCGGAGCGGGCGAGATGACGCGAGGTCTTGTGTCGGGATCAGCCGGTGGCTTTGGCCGAGCCCTTGGCGCCTTTTCGCGGCGCCTCGACGGGCACGGGCGCCGGGGCCGGGGCGAGGGCGGCTTTGCGCTCCCGCAGAAACACGGCCGCGCCCATCAGCACGACCACCAGCTCGATGCCATAGAAGATGAGCAGGGTCTTGGCCACGCCGTCGGTGAAGCCGTAGCTGTGCAGGCCCACGCCCAACAGGTTCACGCCCCACCAGGAGAAGGCCACGATGATGGCGCCGAATACCGACCATATGGCGAACCCGAGGTCCCGGAGGTAGCCGCCCGCCCGGGCGTGGAGCATGGCCAGTTCCCACAGCACGATCATCAGCGCCCCGTTCTCCTTTGGGTCCCAGCCCCAGAACCGGCCCCAGCTGTCGTTGGCCCAGATTCCGCCGAGCACCGTGCCCAACACGGAGAAGAACAGGCCGAAGCAGATGACGCCGTAGGTCATGCGAGCCAGGGTCTTGTAGAAGGGCTTGTCGCCGCTCCGGAAGTTGAAGAGCTTGCCGAAGATGTAGATATGGGCGATGCCCGCGGCCAGCAGGCCCGCGCCGTAGCCCATGGTCACCGTGGTCACGTGGGTGGCGAGCCAGAAGTTGGTGTCGAGCACGGCCACCAGGCTGGGCATGGTGTCGATGCCCTCTTTCACCTCGTACTTGTTGGCCAGGAACAGGCCCATCACGCCCATGAGCGCCGCCATGGACAGGGCGATCTTCTGGCGGTTCATGTACTCGATGATGAGAGCGACGATGACCACCACCGCGGTGATGAACAGGATGGTCTCATACAGCGTGCTCACCGGCGGACGGTGGCGGATGATGCACCGCATCGTGATGCCCGCCACCAGCAGCAGGGTCGGCGCCACGATGGCGATGGGCGCCAGCCGGTTCAGGAACGGGCTCTGAGGCCGCATCCAGAGCACCGCCACCGCGACGAAGCTCAAGACGTAGAGGATCCAGCCGTAGAAGAACGGATAGCCCATGAACAGGGTCGGCGTGGCCAGGGCCAGGGGAGCGAGCAGGGCCGCCCACAGCGTTCCCGGCCGGAAATACAGGAGCGCCAGCAGTCCCAGTCCCACCAGGTACAGCACCGACGTGTAGAGCAGCAGGCTCTTGTCGCCCAGGTAGAAGAACACCTCGAGGGGCACCCGGGAATACTCGCCCCGGGCCTGCGCCACCTCCACCGACTGGCCGTGGAACGCCGCCAATTGCTCGTTGAAGGCCTGGGGACGGCTCCGCGTCCCCGCCAGCCGCTCGAGCTCGCCCAGCATCAGGAGGTCGTGTTCCGACGGTCCGTGCCCCAGAAAGGCGGCTTCGGTGATGTCCCGCGGCGTGCGCCACTGGGCCTGCTGTTTCGGGTCGCCTTCCGGCGGAAAGATGGCCAGAGCGCTCGCCATCGAGCCCAGCCGGCCCACGTCGTTGATCAGGTGCTCGAGGGCGTGCCGTTCCTTGGCCAGGGTATCGGCGTCCACCCCTTCAATGGGCGCGGCCAGCAGCGCGTCGAGCCGGCGCAGCAGCGGCATCTTCTCGAGCAGGCGGGTGAACTCCGCCTCCTCGTTCTCGGGCAGGAGCTCCCGGAGCCGCGCGCTGCCTTCGACCTCGAAGTCGTGGCGCGCGAAGTCCATGTAATGGATCAGCATCTCGAAGTCGCTGACGTTGTGCGCCAGGTTCACGATCTGGCGCTCCGTGGGCGTCATGTCCTTCGTCTCTTTGCGCGAGTACTCCGTCGCCAGCGAGTACAGCTTCCGGATCCCCGGCTGCAGCTCCGCATAGGAGTAGCGGTCGCGTTTCTTCTTGTCGTCGTGAGACACGCCCAGCGCGTCCACCACCTCCGAGCTCGAGATGCTGAAATGGGGGTAATGCTGGGCCGCTTCCGGATAGAAGAGGCAGTTGAGCAGCCATTCGGTCGGGGTCAGGCGCGGGTACCGTTCGCCCCCGAAGCGGCTGCTCTTCGGCGGCGCCAGCACGTCTTCCACCGACCGTACCCCGTTGAATTTCAGCAGCTTGAACCCCGCATAGGTGCTCAGCGGTTTGACCCGCCCGTCGTCCTGGATCGGCAGCGACGAAAACAGGCGGAGCGTCTCGGAATCCCACTCCGGCGGACGCGCCACCGTGCCCGAAGGCGCCGAATCCTGGGCCGGCGCCGCCCCCGAAAACGCCAGGGCCGCGCAGATCAACGCGAGCAGTAGGGTCCGATTGCGATTCATGATGCTTGCCTCTTGGTTTCCGCGCGGAGATAGCGGGACAATTTCTGGCCGAAGTGCAGGAGCATGCCGGCGGTCACGATAATGCACGCGATGAGCGGGAACTGGTCCGCCGGGTTCTTCACCACCGAGAAGGTCGAGAACAGCGGGTCGCCGGGCCGGGCGTTCTGCGGGCCCCAACCGGACTGGTAGAAGGTGTACCCGTTATGCCG
>CAYVOE010000376.1:0-5279 GCA_964452795.1 uncultured Nitrospiraceae bacterium | reverse complement strand
CAGAGCCGATCCCGCCGCGGCCTCGCCGTAGGTGCGGAGCAGGGGCACGGTCTTACCTCCGGGAAGTTCGACACGGATGGGGTCAGCCGATTCTACCATGCGCCGAGGCAGGTTGGTAACGGCGTTGCCGAAGCGGTCGATATGCACTACCTCTCCCCGAAGCGTTCCGTATTCGTCAACACGCGGTTCCGACAGGGGCAACCGCACGGGATCGGTCACGACCGGACCGATGCCTTCGAAGGGCTTTCCGGCCGCCAGGTGCGCCGCCGCGGGCGCGAACACGTCGCGTCCATGGAAGGTGGCGCTGACGGTCTCGAGAAAGTAGTCCGGATTCTCGATGGCCCGCACTTCATCCAGCCCGTGCTCTCGCGCGAGGAGGGTCAGGAGGCCGTTGTCCGGACACACCACCGTCTGGCCCGCCACCGACGCCGCCACGGGACGGCGCGCGGTGCCCACGCCGGGGTCCACCACGGCCACGTGCAAGGTTCCCGCCGGAAACCAGGGCACGGCTCCCGCCAGAAAGTACGCGCCTTCGAGCACGGACTGGGGGGGAATCTCGTGGGTGAGGTCCAGGATGGAGGCCTCGGGGCAGATGGACGCGATCACGCCTTTCATCGCCGCGACATAGGGATCGCGGGTGCCGAAGTCGGTGATCAACGCAATCCGCGGGACCGTGCGCGGCCCGTCAGCCCCCGGCACACCGGACACAGTTGCGTCCCGCGGCCTTGGCCGCGTAGAGGGCGCCGTCCGCCGCGGCGATCAGTTCGTCGGCCGTGCGGCCGTCGCGAGGCCATTCGGCCAGCCCCTGGCTGATGGTAACGCCGAAGGTCTGGCCCCGGAATTCGAAGACGCGCCCCTCGAATTCCTTCCGGATCCGCTCCGCCACCTCGACCGCCTGGTCAATGCCCGTGTCCGTGTAGAGGATGATGGCCTCGTCGCCGCCGTAGAGCCCGGGGTAATCCTGCTGACGCAAGAGGCGCCGGAAGAGGGCGCCCATCTCGCGTACCACCATCCGTCCCGCCAGGTGGCCGTGGGTGTCGTTTACCCGCTTCAGCCCGTCGAGGTCGGTCATGGCCAGGGAGAACGCGCTTTCCTGCTTGCGCCCGATCTCGCCGTCGAGCTGGCGCCGGAACGCGTCCATGGTCATGAGGCCCGTCAACTGGTCGTAGTGGATGCGCCGGTGGATTTCGCGGTAGAACTGAGCGTCCAGGGCGTCCTGCACCACGAACTTGAGCACCACGTCGCCGAACTGGACCTTGTCGCCGTTGCGCAGGCGGGCGGTGGTCACTCGGATCCCGTTAACCTGGGTTCCGTTCCGGCTCCCAAGGTCCGTAATCTCGAAATACTCGGACTCGCCGTCCTTGTAGTGGCGGATCTGGGCATGCGACCGCGAGATCGACGGATCGCCGATGGTGGTGTGGGCGAGAGGAGAGCGTCCGAGGATCATCTCGGTTCCGGTGAGTTCGATCTCACGGCCGATTTCCGATCCCGACAGCATGATGAGGCTCGCCTTGTGGATCATCGGCGAGTCGTTGATGTGCAACGACTTGCCCACCATGGTGGCGTCGGCTTGACGGCTAGCGGTGTCGTCTTGCTTCATTTGCGGAAACAATCTCCTCACTCTCCTATCTTATCAGCCCTAAGATCTTGATGCAATAGAGGCTTATAGCCGCGATCGGGGCGCGATTCCGCGCCGTGGGTGAACCGGCCGGCCTGCGTGTATACAATACAGACGCTTCCGGACAAAGTTTCTTCAAATGTCAAAGGTTTACCCGTGGATTCAGATACCATCAAGTGGGTCAAGCTCGCCCACGTACGCGATTTCCAACAAACCCGCTGGCGCTCCTACTCGGTCCTCGCTCGAAAGGTCGGCATCGTCAAACGGCCCGACGGCACGTTCTACGCCATTGAAGTGAGCTGCAAGCATCAGAACTGGGACCTCACCACGGGCGCGCTCGAGGGCGACATCGTCACCTGCCCGCGTCATCATTGGAAGTACAACATCGCCACCGGGGAATGTCTCACCCACGACTCGACCCTGTTGCGCCGCTACGCGTTGAAGGTGGAGGACGACACCATCTACGTGTCTCTCACTCCTGTCGAAGACTAGATTGGGAGTTCTTCGGTCGAGCGGGAAAGGAGCAGCCACAGGAAGAAGGGGCCGCCCAGGAGGGCGGTGACGACGCCCACGGGGAGCTCGGCGGGGTTGGCGACCACGCGGGCGAGGGTGTCGCACGCCACCAGGAAGGCGCCGCCGAGGAGGAAGCAGGCGGGGGCGAGGAGCCGGTGATCGTACCCGAGGAGGAGGCGGCAGGCGTGGGGCGTCATGATGCCCACGAAGCCGATGGGCCCGCACACGGCGACGACGGCCCCTTCGAGAAGCGAGGCGGCCACCAGGAGGACGATGCGGACCCGATCCACTTCGACGCCCCGGCTCCGGGCGAGGTCTTCGCCGGCCGCGAAGAGGTTTAGCTCCCGCCCCAGAAACCACACAAGGGCGAGTCCGGCGAGGGTCGCCGCGAGCAGACCCTGTGCGCCGGCGTATCCCGACACGGCGAGGCTGCCCATGAGCCAGCGCATCAGGCGGAACACGTCCTGGAAGTCGGCCGTGTAGTGGACGAACATGATGAGGCTCGAGAAGAAAAAGCTGATCGCCACGCCGGCCAGGAGGAGGCGGGTCGCACCGAAGGCGCCGGTGGCCCGGACCAGGCCGTAGACGAGGGCCATGGACGCAAGGGCGCCCAGGAAGGCGGCCCACGCCGTGCCGGGCAGGCCCAGGGCCGCGCCGACCAGCCCGGCGCGGATATACAACACGGCGCCGAGGGATGCGCCGCTCGAGACGCCGAGCGTGAAGGGCGTGGCGAGGGGATTGCGGAACAGGGCCTGGAACACCAGGCCGCCCAGGGCGAGGCACGACCCCGCGAAGAACCCCGTGAGCACACGGGGCACGCGGATCTTCCAGAGGATGGTGGTCCCCCAGCCGCCGCGGCCCGGATCCAGCACGTCGGCCCACGACAGGGACTGGATGCCGACGAGGGGCGCGCAGACCAGCGCCGCAACGGCGGCCACCGCGAGCACCGCCAACAGGATCGATTTCTTCACGACCGATTCCTCAGGGGAACCACCAGCGTGCGTCCGGATCGATGGTGGACGAAGACGTCGAAAGGCGTGTGGAACACGTCGTTCAGGACTTCGGGCCGGGCCAGGTCGCCGGGTCGACCGTCGAGGACCACCCGCCCGTCGGACAACGCCAGCACCCGGTCCGATTCCAACGCGCCCTGATTGAGGTCGTGGCTGACGGTGATGACGGTGTAGCCGGACCCGCGATGGAGCCGCTCGATGAGATCGAGCACCTCGGCCTGATGGCGGTAGTCGAGATACGTGGCCGGCTCGTCGAGGAGGAGGATCGAAGCTTCCTGGGCCAGGGCCGCGGCGATGAGCACCTTCTGCCGTTGCCCGCCGCTGAGGGTCTTCATGGGCTGGTGTTGGAAGTCCGCCGTGCCCGTGGCGGCCAGGGCCTCGTGGGCGGCCTCCCTGTCGGCTGTGCGGATGCCGCCGATGCGGTTGAGATGGGCGTAGCGGGCCATGAGGACGAATTCGTAGGCGGTGCAGGCCGGCGCCTCGCCGCCCTGGGCCACGTAGGCGATGCGCCGCGCCACCCGACGTCGCGACCACCGGCGCAGGTCGGTGCCGTCCAGCAGAATCTCACCGGCGGCGGGTAGCACCAGTCCCGCGAGACAACGGAGCAGCGTGGTTTTGCCCGCGCCGTTGGGGCCTACCAGGGTGAGGCTCTCGCCCTCCTGCACGTCAAACGAAACGTCCTGGAGAATGGTCTTGCCGCCCAGGACCACCTCGACGCCGCGCGCTTCTATGACGACCTTCATCGACCGGCCTCGGGATGGATCCGTGCGGCCATGTCTTCGACGATCCGGACGAGCCGCGGCCCCGGAATGCCCACGTAGTCGCCGTCCAGGTAGTAGATCCGTCCGTGCTTTACGGCCTCGAGATCGGGAAGCGTCTCCCAGGCCTTCCGGAGGAATTCCGGATCGAGCCGCGACGAAGTCTCCGCCGGCGGCACCTCGAGGATGACGTCGGGATTCACTTCCATCAGCCCTTCCGCGGACAGGGTGGGATAGGCGAAGCCGCCCACTTCGCAGGCATTGCGTCCGCCCGCCCGTTCGACGAGCTCGCCGTAGAAGCTGCCTCGACCGGCGACGTACACCGCGTCGAGGACGGGCCTCGAGTAGTCCCGTCCGACACATACCAGCACGCGAGGGCGGGATTTGCCGTGGGTGCGCTCCGCCACCCGCGCAAGCCGCTCCTGAAGTTCCGCCGTCAATCCCTGCGCCTCCGCCGACGTGCCGCACAGCTCGCCGATGCGCGCGATGGATTGAAACACCTCGTCGATGGTGAACTGGGAGACGAGCTCGCAGCGGATGCCCGCGTTGCGCAATTGCTCACCCAAATCGCCCGAGTTGGGAGGGTAGAGGACAAGGTCCGGCTCGAGGGCCACGACGCGTTCCGCGTTGGCGTCGAGAAAGCCGCCGACCCGGGGCTTCTCTGCGGCCTCGGCGGGGTACCGGCAGTGATCGGTCACGCCCACGACCCGGTCACCCTGGCCCAGGGCGAACAAGACCTCCGTGATGCTGGGCGCCAGCGATACCACGCGCCGCGGCGGTTCCGCAGCGGCCGAGACCGTCCGGGCCGACGGCGACGGATCGCCGCACCCCAACAGGACACCCCCCAGGACCAGGATGCATAGGATACACACGTACCGCATGTCCCTACCCCTTTGCGCGTTCGGATCCGGCCGAGACGCGCCGTACAGCCGATGTACTGAACTACTTGGCGGAGGGAACCGGGCAGGAAGGCGGGAAAACACCCCTATCCTGCTGCAAGCTTTTCCGCGAAGCTGCCGCATGGCGTCAAGGGTCGGCCCGACAGGTCTTCTGGCTTCCGGATCGTCCTACTCGGCGCGCCTTCCCATCCCTTTCGAGACAGTGGCGGGTATGCGCCTTTCGTCCCCGGTCACAGCAGCGCGACTGCGGCGGATTTGCACCGCTCTTCCCTGGGTCGCATGCCGACACGGCGGCCCCGAGACTTCGTTCCGGGCATCCCGGACCCGTCTCAAGGCCGAGACAGAGTCTACAAACGCGGGCCACCCTCGTCAAGCGCTTCCGGCAGAAGCAAAAACGAAAGGGCCGCCCCGGCTCGAGGTCTTGCGGAATCCCGGCGCCGGTCAGGCATAATGCGCAGAAGGAGATCCGACCCGCATGCTG
>CAYVOE010000375.1:0-5281 GCA_964452795.1 uncultured Nitrospiraceae bacterium | reverse complement strand
CCGGCGGGTATGCCGTGCCCGCGGACTTCCATTGGAACGAATGACTTGGAACAGTGCGGGTGCGGGCTACTTGCGTCGGGAATTCACCTCGACCATCGGTATCCACTCGCCGTCCTCTCCGAGGCGCGACGACGTGAACACCTTGTGGTCGGGGCTTTTGAACTCGATGACCTCGCGGAACTTGGACATTCCGGTCGGCGAAAGGGGGCAGGGACCTTCCGTCGTGAGGGTCAATGCATTTCCGTCGGCGCGGATTTCGCCTTCATACTGCCAGAGGTGGCTGGTCATGGAATCGACCCACGTGGCGATGTACCGGCCCTTGCCGGGGTCGTAACCGAGGGTGAGGATGCTCGTGAAGGGCGTATCCATCGCCTCGCCCTTCGATTCCGTCACGGCCCAGAACCCGCCGACCATCCGTCCCGTTTCGGTGGCCGTGTACCGCATCGGCGGCTCGTCCGGAGCCATCCGCACCTCGGCTTCCGACTCCCACTCGCCCACGAAACGCTCGAGCCACTGGTGTTCCGGGCCGGGTTTCGGCATCTCGGGCATTTCCGGGGCGTCCTGAGCCTGGAGCAGCGCCATGCCGCTCAGCACAACCAGGCCCAGGACCGTCAATACAAGCTTTTTCATCAGAATTCTCCTCTACCGGGTTGGTCCCGAACGTTACCCTTCGCCTTTACGACGAACGAACCTTCGCGGAAAGGACACAGTTCACCACCCGGTAATTTTGTGAGGAGTTCGCCACCCTTTTTCTCAACAACCCGGCACCAGTCTACAACACAATCGGCTGCCACGCCAGCGTTTTTTCCGCGCCATCCGACGACCGGCGAGGGTTGACCGTATATGCGGGGCCGACCTACAATCGGCCCGGGGTTCGGGTCCGGATCCATGGGCAGTGCGGGCAACCGACCGCGAAGTTCCCCGGATACACCGGGAATCGGAAAGCCGAGGGAAAAGCGAAAGACCGTTCAGGTTTACATACACAGTTATGGGTCGGCCGTTCGCCGGCAACCGACGATTGACAACTGCTTGCCCGGATCCCGTCGCGTCGACGGGTTTCCCGGTCAACGGGCTGGGGTTCAGGGAGAGGCCTGCTATGAATGCGTTGCGCGGCATCGTCTGTACGTGCCTGGTTGCGGGGGGGTGGGGCATGGCTCACGCACAACTCGCGATTCCTGAAAATCCGCTGTGGGAACCCATCGTCGACGAAGTGTACCTCCAAGAGGTCTCTTCCCATATCGAGACGGACCACCCGTTGCGCGCCGTCGCTCTGTTCCAGGGAACGGCGTACGTAGGAGACGAAGCCGGCGTGGCCCGGGTCCACGAAGGGCAACTGATCCGGCTCGAGGGTCCGGCCCGCGGCGTGACCCGCCTCGAGAGCCTGGGCGGCGCCCTGTGGGCCCTGTCCGGCAGTGGACTGTGGAAGTACGACGGTGCCCGCTGGTCCGCGGTGACGGACCGGGCCGTGTCGGGCCTGTGCGAGCACGAAGGCGTCGTGGTGGCGGCGTCGGGCGACACCCTCTACGCGGTGAAAGGGGAGGGGCTCGAGCCGTTGGCGAAGGGCGGCGCACCGTTGCGGGGCGTGGCGTCCTACGGCGGCACGGTCTACGTCCACGACGGCGTCCGCGTGGGGCTTCGGGTGAAGGATCAGTTGGTGTACAACGACATCGCCGACTGGGGCCGCCTCGAGCCGGGCTGCACCATCCGCGACCTGTTGTCGTACGGCAGCCGGCTGTACGTGGCCACCGACGAGGGCCTGGGGCTGCTCCGCGGCATGACGTGGTACTTTCTGCGGGGCGAGGACGGCCTCTGCTACGAAGACACCACGGCCCTGGCCCGGGGATTCGACCGGGACCTGTGGATCGGCACGACCCGAGGCGCCATCCGCCATGTGAACGACGAGTACCAGTATTTCGGAAGCCCCCGCTGGATTCCCCACGATCGGGTGAATGCCGTGGCCTGCGGCGACAACGTGGTGTACCTCGCCAGCGACGGCGGCCTGGGCATCATCACGTACGAGCCCTACACCCTCGCCAAGAAGGCCGCCTACTACGAGCGCTGGCTCGAGGAATGGGGCCAGAAACGGCTGGGATTCATCCATCAGGTGAACTGGATCGACGGACGGTGGCTGCGCGAGGTCAGCGACAACGACGTGGGCTACAGCAGCCATTACTTCTCCGCCAAGTGCTTCCAATACGCCGTGACGGGCGACCCCGCCGCCCGGGCCGAAGCGGTCGACATGATGAAGTCGATGAAGTGGAGCGAGGAGATCACCTCCATCGACGGTTTCCCGGCCCGGTCGATCTACGCCGTCGACGAGCCGTGCCTCAAGGCCATGCACGGGTCCGGCGGACTGCCCGCCGAGTGGCATCCCACGCCCGACGGCGTGTGGGAATGGAAGGGTGACACCTCGAGCGACGAGACCGACGCCCACGTCTACGCCACCATGATCTTCCTTCACCTCGTGGCCAACGACGAGGAGCGGGTCTGGGCCACGGAGCACCTCGCCCGTGTCATCGGGCACATCGTGGACAACGGGTTTCTCCTGCGCGACGTGGACGGGAAACCGACCCGATGGGCGCGGTGGGATCCCGAGTACCTCCAGACCCCCTACGGCTACTACGCCCGCGGGTTGAACGGCATGGAGGCCTTCAACTACGTGACCACGGCCTACCACTTCACGAAGGACCCCAAGTTCCTCGAAGGCAAGAAAAAGCTCATCGGATGGGACTACTTCGACGAAATCCTCCGCCAGAAGCTGACCTTCCACCCGGGGTATTTCACCCATTTCGACGATCGGCTGGCCTTCTACTCTTACTATCCGCTGATCACGCACGAGACCGATCCGGACCTGAAATCGCTGTGGCGGCGCAGCCTCGAACGGAGCTGGGAGGTCAAGCGCATCGAGGCGGTGCCGTGGTTCAACTTTATCTACGGCGCCCTCACGGGCAACGACTGTGAGCTCGACCGGGCCGTCGACCATCTCCGAGCCTGGCCCCTCGACCTGCGCAAGCACTCCTACACCAACTCGCACCGCGACGACCTGCACACGCCCCCCGGCTACCGCATGTACGCGGAACGGTCGCGCCCCCTGTCGCCCCGCGAGACCGAGCCCAATCGGTGGGACGGCGACTTCATGCGCCTCGACGGCGGCAACCGGGGCGAGGTGGTGGCCGATCCCGGCGGTTGGCTCGATGCGTACTGGATGGGGCGGTACTACGGCATGATTACCCCGCCCCAGACCGACGACGAGAGCCTGACAACGGTCCCCAAACGGGGTCTGCAACTGGGCGCCGAGCCCTACAAAGGCCCTGCCCGGCCGAAACTGCGCCACGAGCAATAGGCCCCCGGGCCGATCTTCGTCGAGCGATCACGGATTCCTGTATTGTGCTAAGAGGTTGGCGCGATACGGGTTGGGCATACTCCGGCTTTAATGAACAAACCTGTCCTGAGCACATGTGTCCGGGTAGGGTCGGGGCGACGCTTTTGTCCGATACCCCGGGCTCTTAGACTCTATAAGATGCCTTCCCGTAAAGACTTATAACCCCTGCGCTCAATCGCCGAACGGGCACGGGAATTGCTTTCTTACCTGCCGGAACGCGGTCTTGTCTGTAGAACGAAAGGACGGCCACGATGGCGGGGAAGTGGGGGCGGCAGGTCTTGTCCTGGACCGGGCCGACACGAACAAGGCACCCGAAGTCTCACGTAGGATGGCGCTGGCTCGCGGCGGGAGGGCTGGCGTGTCTCGCCCTCGTTGGCGGCCAGCTCGCTCACGCGCCTGACGAAGTCCAGGCGACGATGCTCCAGGAAGAGCCCGCTCCCGCGGAGGCGCCGGAGACGGCCGTCTCGCCGGCCGATCCCGTAGAGGAACCCGCCGCCGTTGACGTCAGCGAAGAGGTCTCCCTGTGCATGGAATGCCACGGCGACCCCGGCGCCGCCGCCACCTATGAAGACGGCTCGACCCGCTCGCTCTACGTGGACCTCGAACAGTACCTCCACTCGGTTCACGGCAGCATGGACTGCACCATGTGCCACGGCGACGCGGGCGAAATCCCCCACGCCGAGGAACTGGCCGCCGTGGATTGCGGCATGTGCCACGGCGAGGCGGAAGAGTATGCCGAGAGCCTTCACGCCGTGGCGCTTTCGAACGGCGACGACGACGCGGCCTCCTGCGACGATTGCCACGGCACCCACGACATCCGGCCCTCGGCCGACCCGCTGTCGAAGACCCACCCGCGGAATCTCACCCGGACTTGCGGCGTGTGCCACTCCGACCGCGAGAAAATGAAGCGTCACCTGGTGTCGGTGATGGACCCGTCCGACGCCTACATGAAGAGCACCCACTATATGCTGGTGCAGCAGGGCGAGCACGCCGCGTCGTGCAACGACTGCCACGGCACCCACGACCTCAAGCCGTCGAACGATCCGGAGTCGATGGTCTACCGGGCCAATATCCCCGCGACCTGCGGCCAATGCCATCCCGAAGCGCTCGGGGAATACGAAAACAGCATCCACGGCCGGGCCCTGCGGGCGGGGGTCAAGGACGCGCCCACCTGCACCGATTGCCACGGCGAGCACGACATCGAAGGGCCCGGCGGCGTCTCGTCCGCGGTGAATCGGCAGCAGGTCTCCCGCGAGACCTGTCCGCGCTGTCACGACGACGAGCGCGTCATGGAGCGGTACGGCATCGAGGTGATGCGCCAGGCCAGCTACATGGACAGCTACCACGGAATGGCCAGCGCCGCGGGATCCAAGGTGGTGGCGTCGTGCACGAGCTGCCACGGCGTCCACAACATCCTGCCGCACCTCGACCCCGCGTCGTCGGTGCACAAGGACAACCTGCCCGCGACCTGCGGCCAGTGTCATCCGAACGCCAACCCCAACTTCGCCTCCGGACCGGTGCACATCATCCCCACCGATCCGGGGCAGAAGGCCCTGGGCATCGTGCGGCTGGTCTACCTCTGGCTCATCGGCCTCACCATCGGCGCCATGGTGGGCCACAACACGCTCATGATGGGCCGCCACGCCATGACCAAGTTCCGGCGCGAACGGCGGCGCGGTCCCGGCGTATATCGCCGATTCACCCGCGGCCAGGTCTGGGGACACATCGTCCTCACCGTCGCCTTCGTGGTGCTCACCGTGTCCGGCTTCGCCCTGCGTTATCCCAACAGCTGGCTGACCCGGTGGTTCTTCTTCGGCGACGCGGGACTCGAGCTGCGCAGCACCATCCACCGCATCGCGGGACTGGTCCTCGTGGCCCTGACGGTCCTCAACATCGTCT
>CAYVOE010000374.1:0-5287 GCA_964452795.1 uncultured Nitrospiraceae bacterium | reverse complement strand
TAGTGCCACGGTCCGATCACCCTGGCCTTCGAGGACGGCGACAATGCCCGTGCCTTTGGCGTGACCGCGGGTGTAGGGGATGCCGATCTCGTCGAGGCACCGCGCCACGCGGTCGGAGGTCCAGTGCTCTTCAAACCGGATTTCGGGGTGGCGGTGGAACTCCCGTCGGAGTTCCACCAGTTCGGGAAGGATCGCATCAACGGTCGCGTCGAGAGCTCGCATAGGCCTCCGGATTGTTCGCGTCGACCGCTCCGGTAAGCGCGCCGCAACGGGAGGGCGCGCAGAACGGGGGAATCAGAACTTCACCCCGGTTCCCGGGAAGGCTTTGATGCTCAGTTCAAGGCCGAAATCCCAGCCGGATTCGCGGTCACGCACCTGGACGGTCGCTTCCCAACAGTGGAGGTCGCGGCTGATCTCGTACTCCTGCCGCGTCAGTTCTCCGCGCTCGAAGTCGTAGCGCTGCTCGAAGGCCACGCCCCACTTCTCGCCCAGCCGGTAGCCCACGCCGTACAACACCTCGCGGTTATAGACCCGATCGAGGGTCTCCGTATAGGCATATCCGACGCGGCCGTTCAGCTTGCCGCCCAGGTTTCGGTTGTCGTAATAGAGATAGGTAAGCAGGCGATCATAGTCGCCGTACTGAGCATTGTACTGGAAACTCGACTCGGTCCGCAGCGGTTTTCCGACGATCCGCTCGTAGCCCTCGAGGATCAGGCTCTCGAGCAGGTAGGGTTCGTCGAGATCGTATTCGTTGGCGATGGAATGGTGCTCGCCGGCCAGGAGCCAGCCCCAATAGGGCCGCGGCCGCAGGTCCAGCTCGAGCTCGTAGTCGTCGGACTTGCGCAGCTCGTTCGAGAAGTCCGTCCCCTGGTACAGCGTCAGACGCGCCACCTGCCACACGTCCTTCGACAGCGCGTCGCGACCGAAGACGATGTTGTCGATCTTGCTCTCGAGGCGGCTGCGGCCGTAGACGCTGTCGTAGACGTCGAACCGCGGCGTCTCCTCGACTCCCATGGTCGCCTCGGGCCGATAGGAGTAGGTAACCGACGGCACCACCACGTGCTTGAACCCGGAGAACCCAAAGGCGCCGGGGAAGCTGCGGTGGAATCGGGTCTGGAGCGTGATGCCCGTGAGGTTCGAGAACCGGAAGTTGGAGTCGTCGTTGTCCGGCTCGTGCGAGTACCACGAAAGGTCCGCCTCAATAAAGGGGGTGACGTTGAGGCTTTCGGTGATGTTCCAGTCGTAGGTGAGCCGGGCCACGTTGACGGTGCGGAGCGCGTGGGTGGTGCCGGGCTCGCGCTCGTTGTAGCCGTTGATGGTGTCGAACCGGAAATAGAGGTCTTCGGCGAGCCGGCGTTCCAACAGGTGGAAGGTGACCTCCGGCATGCGCTCGGTCTCGCGCGCAAACCCGTGGGTCGAGAACCGGGCGGTGCCCGTAGCAATGTACTCGGGCTTGGTATAGGTGAGGTTCGCAAAGGTCCGGGGCGTGGTGCGGTTCCGATACGAGTCGTAGAAGAAGTCCTTGTAGAACTCCTGGTCCGACCACTGCTCGGCCTGCAGCCGGAGCACGGCGTCGGGGTCGCGCAGCTCCTGGCGGTGATACCACTCGAGGTAGCCCCGGTCTTCCGTGGTGTAGAGGGAGCGGGCCTCGCCCTTGCTGCGGAACAGGCGCGAGTCGGGCGATTCCATAAAGTCGTAATCGGTCTCGAGGCCGAACCCGACGCCCTCCTTCGAAGTGGGGAAGAATCGGAATCCCGCGCTCACGTCGGGGTTCACGGCGAACTGCTGCCCCACGTTGACGTAGTACCCGATGTCGGCGCTGTGGCCGCTGTCGAAGTCGAAGTCGAAGGAGCGGTCGCCGGCGGTGCTGTGGGCCCAGCGGGGCCAATAGACGGGCGTGTCGGCCCGGCCCAGCTGCAGGCGCGCGTTTTTCCCCACCACGACGTTGCCGTCCTGGAGCACGGCCCGGTTGATGCGGATCCGGTAATGGGGCGGGTCGAGGTCGCAGGTGGTGATCCAGACGTCCTCGCCCTCGGCGCTGGCCGGGCCCAGCACGCGCACCCGCTGCCCGCCGAAATAGTAGATGCCGGCGCGGCCGCGGAAGTCGACCACCTCGCCCGTGTCGGTGGCGAGGTCGTAGTCGAGGCTGCCGGCTTCAAAATCGCGGCCGGGCTCGTGGATCTTGAGGTCGACGGCATGGAGACGGCCCAGCGAGAGCCGCATCCGCTCGAGCTCTTCCGGCGTCGCAGCGGGATACTCCCGGGCCAGATCTTCCACCGCCGGAAGCTCATAGGTGAGGGAGTCGGCGTCGAGGGTCGAGAGGTCCTGGGTGAGCTTCACCTCGCCCCGGGTCTCGAACCGACCCGCCACGGCGCTGTAGTAGAAGTAGTCGGCCGCGAAATCCATGTTGTCGAGACTCAGGCGGACGTTGTCCGTGGCCTCGATCTCCTGCGGACCACCTTCGCCCGGCACGATGGTGAGTTCCCCCGCGGCCTCGAGATTCTCGAGGAACTCGAAGCTCACGGGCGCCTCGAATCCGCCTTCCTGCGGCCCGAGCCCCGCCTGCCGGCGCAGGGCGTCGCCAAAGGAAGGCTCGGAGAAGTCCGGTATGGGAATGGCCGAAGGCCGCCCCGACGCCCGCGGCGCCCGGGTCTCGCCCAGGCCCAGGGGCATGCGCCGGAACACGTCTCCCGGCGGCAGCACCTCTTCCGGCTCTCCCTCGGCCGTCTCTTCGACCTCCGGTGCGGGCGCTTCGGGGGCGGTCGCGGGCGTCAATACCCTCCCCGACGGGCGAGCGACCGGCTTGGACGGGGCCTCCGGCGCGGGGGTCGCCGGCTCGATCTCCAGTTCGATGGGTTCGGGTATCGGTTCGAGTTCGACCGGTTCCTCGGCCGCAGTTGCAGGCGCCTCGAGGGTTAGCTCCGGATCGAGGGGCGCGGCCACAGGTCCCAGGGGTTCCTCGGCGGCCTCGATGGCCGCGGTCTTCGGACGGTCCGCGACGAAGGCCTGCCACATCCCCTCCTGGGGCGACGCCACGGCCACCGATTCGTCGGAAACGGCGAGGGCCTGGCCCGGTCCCGCCAGGCGCAGGGTGTAGAGGTCGGCCAACGATACGTCGAGCCGAATCACGGCGTCTTTCGTCAGGGCATAGACGGACCCGCCGGCGGCGGCGATGTCCTCCGCGACCAGGGGGCGCGAGGCCTCGACGGCGCGGGTCTCGGCATCGATCACGACCAGGGCCCGCTGCGTCGCCACGGCAAACCGGTTGTCGGCCAGGGCCGCCACGGCCACCGGCGTTCCCGGCAGCGGAACGTCCACGGACGTGCGCGCGCCGGGGGCGAACAGGTGGAGCGCCGGCGGGACCCGACCCGCCACGGCCACGTAGTCTTTTGCCGCGGCCACGGCGTTGGGCACGCCCGGCACTTCGAGAACCACCGGGTTCTCGGGATGCTCGGGATCGATGAGCGTCGCCGAGTCCGAGAAGCTGTTGGACACGATGAATCCGCCGCCGGGCAGCGCGGCCGCGTCGCTGGGCGCCTCGCCGCAGGGCACGGTCGCCACCGCCGTCAGCGCATCCGCGTCGAAGAGGGTGACGTCGCCCGAGAGCCGGTTCACGCACGCCAGCCATCGGCCGTTGCGGGAAAGGGCCAGCGCGGAAGGGCCGCGACCGGCCGAGGCCGTCGCCCGGACTCGACCCGTGGCGGCATCCACCTTCCACACCTCGTCGCGGTCGGCCACGGCGAGGTAAAGGTGCACCCCTTCGGAATCGAAGACGGCGTCGTTCACCGGCGACCCCGCTTCAAAGGGCTTGAGGACGTTCTGGGCCGGCGACGGCCTGGCCGCGACGACGACAAAAACAAAAAGGAGCAGTGCGGAAAATCTCACGTAGCGTTCCCCCGGCGAGTTCACGAGCGGCCCGGCAGCATCATCCAGAATGCCGCCACACGCTTGCCTCCGGACGGACGAGGTTCAGACCGAAGAGAGGGTACGGCGACCGGCGCGGGTTGTGCCGGAGGCGCCGCGGCAGGGGCGGCCTCCGCGGGAGCCGGCGGGGCCGTTTCCGCGACAACCTTCTCCTCCGTTGCCTGCGGGACCGGTTGCGCCGGCGGAGCGGGCGGGACCGCCGTCACGACGGGCGGCGGCTCGGGAGCCGGAATCGGCTCGTCGTCCTCCGTCACCGGCTGGGCCGGCACCTCGGGCGGCGACGACGGCAACACCCGGATCGCGCCCGGAACCACGGTGGGCGGCTCCGCGCCGGGAGCCACGGTCTGAGCCCCGACCGGCATCGCCAGGCACAAAACACCCCACACGGTGCAGGTGAGGATGTGACGCATCGAAACCTGTCTCCATCGGCCGACGCCGGTTCCACGGCGGTCATGCCTGCGCCGCCGAAAAACGGCCGACGCCGCCCCGTTCCTCCGTCGCCGAAGACGCTCGAAAGCCCCCGGGGTCGGGCTGAAAATCCGGCCCAAGCGTCCCCGTCTTGCTTGGGACGGAGTATAGCACGGGCCAAAGGGACGCGCAATTGAACAGGCCGCTGCTCGGCCGTCCCGGCGAAGGTTTCTTGTTACTTGGGCAAAGACGCCCAGGTCACGGCCGCTTTGAAGCCGCTACCCCCTTGTGGCATCGTATCTCCCGGTCTCACAGATTCCGCGCAAGGAGTTCGGCACAATGACAGCAAGAGGAATCGGCTTTTTTCTGGCCCTGGTTTTCGGCATCACCGCGTGCGTCACGGCAGCGGGCCGGTTGTGGCCCGACATGCCCCCCGCCCTGCGGCTCGGCCTGGCCCTGGCCACGCTCCTGGTGCCCGCCGCGGCGGCCGCGGTCGCTTCCCGCCTCGACGGCCACCGGCCCCGGTTGCGCGTCTGGCCCGTTCCCGTGGGCCCCGCCCTCGCCGCCGCCATCGGCATACCCGTCGTCTTCGCCGCCCTCTGCGCCGGACTGTGGGCCGCCGGCGTCGTCGCCCCCGACTGGGAGACCCGCGCCCTCATGCTTCAGATCCCGTCGGCGGAGCAGCTCAACCGGGCCGAGCCTCTGTCGCCATCCACGGTGGTGGTGTCCTACCTGGTCCTCAGCGTCGTCCTCGGTCCGACGTTCTTTGCCCTCCTTTTTCTGGCAAGCGAGATCGGGTGGCGCGACTATTTCCTGTCCCGCCTGCTCCCGGTAGGCCGGGTCCGGGCCCTCCTTCTGTCGGGATTGTTCTGGGGCCTGTGGCTGGCCCTCCTCGGGTTGGCCGATCCCTGGAACGAGCTTTCCGTCGGGCCCTTCCTCCTCCGTCAGGTGGCTT
>CAYVOE010000373.1:0-5297 GCA_964452795.1 uncultured Nitrospiraceae bacterium | reverse complement strand
TATGGTATGCCTTCGGGTTTGGGTCAAAGGCTCAGGTGAGATTGCCGCGTCGCTCCTGTGCGGGTACCCACCGAAGGCATGGGCGCAACCGAATGCTGCTCCGTCGGACTACTGAACCCCCACAGGAGTCCGCTCCTCGCCATGACGGGATGGGGAAGGCGCACAGCCCCGTTGAGCGCCGTCCTCGTAGCCCTACGATCCATGAGGCGGGCGCCGGTGGAGCGAGGTTTCCCCCAGCTACCAGGCCCCTGCCCCGCGAGGGTCAGGCGTTTAGGGTCAGGCGTTTTCGGTAGCCGAGGGGTCGTCCGGGACCACGAAGAGGAGGAACTCGCTCTCCTCGAGGGCCTCGACGTCGTGGGGTTCGAGAGGATCCAGGGTGATCAGGTGGGCGGGTCCGGCCTCGAGGGGTCCCTGATCGGTGCCGACGCGGATGCGGCCGGAGAGCACGTGGATAAGCACGGCGCCGCGGGCCCGGTGGCGCGCCATCTCGCCCCCCTTGCGAAGGACCACGAAAACCACGTGCCGCTGCGCCGTCTTCATGAGGACTTCGGCCGCTCGACCCGTGGACGGCCAGTCCTCTTTCGACCGGGCCCGCTGGGCGGCGTCCGCGAGGGACAGGATGGGGGGCGGGTTGGCGAGGGCCTGTTCTTTATCTCGGGCGGACTTCTGCATGGATATGCTCCTTTCGCGATTCAAAAGCCGGACAATCGGGCCGCAAGACAGGCGGATCCCCCGGAGCTTTTTCCCTGGCCGGCATTGTAGCCCCGGGAGGGCGGAATTGCCAGAGAGGGTCCGTCTGACCGTGCAAATGCGGGGCGGTGGGGCGATCTGGTAGGATCTTCCTTGTTTGTCGCCGTGCCTGCAGGCGGCGATTTGGGTGGAAGGGGGCCTATGCGTCCGCGCAGGCACGTCCCAAAGCTCTAAGGCTGAGATTCGGAATGTCGTCAAGTTTCATAGCACCCCGTGCCTTCGAACCGGAGTCCGCTCGAAAGACCCTGGCGGATTGGGTGAGCCGTACCGCGGCCGAGGCCCTGGCCGCTCCAAACGATACGGCCCGCGTGGTCCGGGTCGAGCTTCCCATCGAAACCATGCCCCCCCTGGCATGGCTGCGGGTTCAACCCGACGGACCCAAAATGTACTGGTCCGACCGGTCCGGCGCCTTCGAGTCGGCCGGTTTCGGCGCGGCCGACGAAGTCGCGGGCGACGGCGCCGACCCGTGGGCGGAGGTGCTGGCGCCGATGGAGGCCCGCCTCGCCGGCGCCCATCCCCACGTGCGGTATTTCGGAGGATTTCGGTTTCAGGGAGCGAAGGCGCGGCCCGGCTCGCCCTGGAGCCCCATGGGGGCGTACCGGTTCGTGCTTCCGCGGGTGGAATTGCTCAAGGCGGGCGGTCAGGCGTATCTGGCGTGCAACCTGGTGGCCGGGTGCGACGTCGACGCGGGGGAAGCCCTCGACGCCCTGGATTCGATCTGTTTTCCCGAGGACGGTCCGGAACCGTCCTTTCCGCGGCCCGAATCGCGCCGAGACCGGCCCGATCGCGCGGCCTGGACCGAGATGATCGGCCGGGCGCTCGAGCTGTTCCGGACGGGAGACCTCGAGAAGGTGGTGCTGGCCCGAGAATCGGAATTCCGGTTTCGGCGCCCGCCCGACGCCCTGGCCCTCGTGGAGCGGCTGACCACGCGGGCGGCCCGGGCGTATTGCTTCTGTTTCCAGCCCCAGCCGGGGCTCGCCTTTCTCGGGGCAACGCCGGAACGGCTGTACGCCCGGCGGGGCCGGCTGGTCGAGAGCGAGGCCGTGGCCGGCACGCGGCGGCGCGGCGACTCGCCCGAGGCGGACGAGGCCCTGGGCCGAGACCTGCTGGCCAGCGACAAGGACATGCGCGAACACACATTCGTGGTGGAAGCCCTCGCCCGGGGCTTCGCGGCCCTGTGCAGCGTCGTGAAAGGGCATGACGAGACCGTCCTGCTCCCGCTGTCCGAGTGCCAGCACCTGTATCGCCGCATTGAGGGCATCCTCGCGGGGCCCCCGTCCGACGCGGCCCTCCTCGAGGTGCTCCACCCCACGCCGGCCGTGGGCGGACATCCCCGGGCCGCGGCCCTGGACTGGATCGAGCGGCTGGAACCCTTCGACCGGGGATGGTACGCCGGTCCCGTGGGATGGGTCGGCGCCGAGGCGGCGGAATTCGCCGTGGCGCTCCGGTGCGGTCTGGTTCACGACGCGTGCTTCTCGGTATACTCGGGGGCGGGGATAGTATCCGGTTCGGACGCGGACAGCGAATGGGACGAAATCGAGAGCAAACTGGGCAGTGTCGCCGGCGCTTTGGACGTCCATGATCGGTGACGCGCCCAACATCGCCAGCCTCTGGTCGGAGCTCATTGTGGAAGAGCTGATCCGCCACGGGGTTACGGCGTTCCACCTCGCTCCGGGATCCCGAAGCGCGCCCCTCGCCGTGGCCGTGGCGCGCAATCCCCGGGCCCGGTGGCGCATGCACTTCGACGAGCGCGGCATGGGCTACCACGCCCTGGGAGAGGCCGCCGCCCGGGGCCGCCCTTCCGTGCTGGTGTGTACGTCCGGCACCGCCGTGGCCAACCTGTTTCCGGCGGTGGTGGAGGCGGCCCGGGCCCACGTGCCCCTGGTGCTGCTCACGGCCGACCGGCCTCCGGAGCTCCAGGCCACCGGCGCAAACCAGACCATCGACCAGACCCGGATCTTCGGGGATTACGCCAAGTGGTCCGTCGTCCTCCCCACGCCCACCCTCGACGTCGCCCCGGAAGTCCTGCTCACCACCGTCGGCCAGGCCGTGTACCGGTGCGTGGGCGCGCCCGCCGGCCCCGTCCATCTCGACTGCCCCTTCCGCGAGCCCCTGGCTCCGTCGCCCACGGGGCAGGATTTCAGCACCTACCTGTCGAGCGTCCGGGGCTGGCGCAACGGAGACGGCCCGTATACGACCTACGGAGAGCCGATCTCGGGAAGCGACTCGGGGATTTTGAAACAGGTGCTGGCCCGCATCGATCAGACCCGTCACGGCGTGCTGGTGGTGGGAAAGCTGTCGTCCCGCGAGGAAAGCGAGGCGGCCATGCGCCTGGCCCGGGCCCTGAACTGGCCCACCCTGCCCGACGTGGCCTCCGGACTGCGCCTGGGCGACATCCGGGCGCCCCTCGTTCATTATTTCGACCAGATCCTGCTGTCGGAACGGTACCGGCGCCTCTTCCGCCCCCAGACCATCCTCCACCTCGGCGGGCCCGTCACGTCCAAGCGGTACCTGCGCCAGCTCGAGATGCAGCCCCCGGCCAACTACATCCTGGTGGCGAACCACCCCCAGCGCAACGACCCCGCCCACCGGGTGACCCTGCGCGGCGAACTCGAGATAGCGGACTTCTGCGGAGCCATCACGCCGGCGGTGACGCGCAAAGGGGAAGATGCCTGGCTCTACGCGTTCCGCAACGCCAGCATGAAGGTAAAGGAGCTCGTGCAGGCTTCCGTGGACGAGTCGCCCGATTTGACCGAGATCGCCGTGGCCCAGCTCGTGTCGCGCCACATCCACGAAGGCACCGTCCTGTTGCTCGGCAACAGCATGCCCATCCGCGACATGGACATGTACGGGTTCGCCGGGGGCGCCGAGATCACCGTGGCGGTCAACCGGGGCGCCAGCGGCATCGACGGGCTCATCGCCACGGCCGCCGGCTGGGCGCGGGGCGCGGAGAAACCCGTGACGGCCGTCCTCGGCGACCTGGCCGCCCTCCACGACCTCAATTCCCTCGCCCTGGTGCGCGGCCTCGAGGTCCCCTTTGTGCTGGTGGTGGTGAACAACGACGGAGGCGGCATCTTTTCGTTTCTTCCCGTGGCCGAGTTCCCCGACGTGTTCGAGCCCGTCTTCGGGACGCCCCACGGGCTCCGACTGGTCCATGCCGCCGAGCTTTTCGGCCTGGAATACGCCAATCCCCGCACCAAGGACGAGTTCGTCGAGGCCTATACGCAGGCCCGCGACCGCCGTACCCCGACCCTCATCGAGGTCCTTACCGACCGTCGCGCCAATTTTGAAGTGCACCGCGCCCTCCAGGCCCGCATCGCCGAGGCCCTCGACCGCGACGATTGATGCGGATCAGGGCCTGCCGGCTTATATTCGACGCCCACAGCGCCTGTCGTGGATCAACCCGAGATTCGAAAACATGCCCATAAACATTCATTACACGCTGCACGGTCCGACCGACGGGCCGCGCATCCTGTTCCTGCACGGATTCCTGGGCCGCGGCGACGACTGGAACGAAGTGGTGGCCGCCCTGGAGCCCCGTTTCCGCTGCCTCACGCTGGACCTGCCGGGGCACGGCGGCACCGTGGTGGAAGGAGGCCTCGAGGAATACGGCATGGAGTCGAGCGCGCGGGCCGTGGCCGACCTCCTGGAACGCCTGAACTACGCGCCCTGCCTCCTGGTGGGGTACAGCATGGGCGGGCGGCTGGCGCTGTACCTGGCGGCAGAGTATCCCGACCTGTTCCACCGGGTCCTGGTCGAGTCGGCGACGCCGGGGCTCGAGTCGGAGGAGGAACGGGCGTCGCGGCGCGCCCACGACGAGGCCCTGGCGCAGGCCCTCGAGAACGGAACCCTCGAGGAGTTCCTGCAGCGCTGGTTCGACCAGCCCCTGTTCGAGAGCCTGCACAACGATCCCGCGCGCTTCGAAGAGCTGCTCCGCCGGCGGCTCGAGAACAATCCAGAGGAACTGGCGAAATCGCTCCGGGCCATGGGCACGGGCGTTCAGCCGCCCCTTTGGGACCGGCTGCCCCATATCCGGGTGCCCATCATCGCCATCGCGGGTCGCTTCGACGCCAAGTACTGCGCCATCGCCCAGCGCATGCAGATGCGGTGTCCTGCGTGCCGGGTCCATATCCTTTCCGGCTGCGGTCACAACGTGCATTTCGAGAATCCCGCCGGGTACACGCGGGCGTTGAGGGCCCTGCTGTTGGAGGAGGAGGAATGACCGGCATCGGGCGGGCCTCCCCGGCCGGTTGGCATTTCCGAATTCATCCTTCATAATCCATTGTTCGCGACGGTCCGGGTCTGCCGGCAAACCTGCCCCTATTCGGCGCGGCCGAATCGCGAATCCACCATCGGAAAACCGTTTTCCCTGAGATCAGGAGAGTGTTCATGCTCAGCGTCAATTGGGTCGAGGCCGGAAACTATACGGACATCCGGTACCACAAACTCGACGGAATCGCCAAGATCACCATCAACCGACCCCAGGTCCGCAATGCCTTTCGTCCGCTCACGGTGGACGAGATGTCTCACGCCCTCAACGACGCCCG
>CAYVOE010000372.1:0-5304 GCA_964452795.1 uncultured Nitrospiraceae bacterium | reverse complement strand
GTGTCATCGCGAGGATCTCGTTGAGCGCAGTCCTCGTAGACCTACGTGGGGAAGCCATCGCACACGAGCCCATCCAGCGCAGTCCTCGTAGTCTTACAGCAGGGAAGGGACATCGGAGCCGGGGCGGCCGCGATCCGTTGCCGGCCTGAAGCGCTGCATATCCACCCTTCGTGGAACATCCCCCCACGCAGGAAGTCGGCTCCCTCGCCCGGCGAGGGGCCTCGGCCCTTACACCGGCTTGCGACGCGAGGATTGGCGTTCAAACGCGCGGGAAAGCACCTGAATGACCAGCCCCAGTACCGCCAGGAGCAGTCCCAGCAACACGCAGACCATGCCGCCCCAGTAGGTGCCCGCCGCCACCGCGCCCACCCGCAGATAGCGCCCCGTCACGATGCACGCCGCCCCCAGGACGCACAGGAGCATCCCCGTCATGGTGTAATCCAGGGCGTCGGCGCCGTCGGGAGTCGCTCCTAGGGCCTTGTACAGGTCCTGCACCTCCTCGGGCGAGCGGACGAGGTCGGGATTCTTCTCGAGCCGCCGCAGTACCTCGAGGCGCGCGCGGTGGTTGAGCCACGCGCCGAAGATCGAGCGCAGGACCCCGAGGATCAGGGCCACCAACGCCAGCAACAGCGGTATGGAGAACAGCAATTCGCTCATGACGCGTACAACGCCCGATGACTATCCGCATTCGACGGTTGTCTGTTTGACCCGGCCCGCGGGCCCGCCAGTTTCACCGGAGGAATGATTTTACCGGGGAGAACGTGATAACGTGCGCAGGCCGCGGCCAGTCCGCGGGTTGGGCAGGGAATCGAAGGGAGAAGGAAGGGCGATGAAGCGCATTCTGGTGACGGGCGGAGCGGGTTTTATCGGGTCTCATGTGGTGGACGCCTACATCGCGGCGGGCCACGAGGTCATCGTGGTCGACAACCTGGCCACGGGCTTCCGGCAGAACCTCAATCCCCGGGCCCGCTTCCACGAAATGGACATCCGCGACAAGGCCCTCGCCGACCTCTTCGCACAGGAAAAGCCGCAGATCGTCAACCACCTCGCCGCCCAGATCGACGTCCGCCGCAGCGTCCTCGAACCCGCGTTCGACGCCGACGTCAACGTCCTGGGTACGATCAACGTCCTCGAGAACTGCCGCCTCCACGGCGTCGAGAAATTCCTCTTCGCCTCCACCGGCGGCGCCATCTACGGCGAACCGGACCCGGCCGAACTGCCCCTCTCCGAAGACTACGTCCCCCGCCCCCTCTCGCACTACGGTACCGCCAAGCTCGCCGGCGAACACTACATCCGGCTCTACGGCCTCCTCTACGGGCTGCGCTACACCATCCTGCGGTTCCCGAACGTCTACGGCCCCCGCCAGAACCCCCACGGCGAGGCCGGCGTCTGCGCCATCCTCGTGGGTTTGATGCTCGAAGGGAAGCGGCCCGTCCTCTACGGCCACGGCGCCCCCACCCGGGACTACGTCTACGTGGGCGACATCGCGCGGGCCACCGTGCAGGCCCTGGAAAAAGGCGACGGAGAGACCCTCAACCTCGGGTCGGCCGTCGAGACGAGCGTCCGCGACATCTTCGACGTGCTCCGCCGTCTCATCGGTTTCCAGGACGAACCCGATCTGCAGCCCCTGCGCCCCGGCGAGGTCAACCGCATCGCCATCACCGGCGACCGGGCCCGCGAAGTCCTCGGCTGGCAACCCGAAGTCGGCCTCGAAGAGGGCCTCAAGCGCACCCTGCGCCACGTGCAGGAAACGGCACAGGCCTAGACGCCTCCCGAAAGAGGCGGCCAGGCCTGTCTTTCCTTTACCCGCCCTGTCCTTAGAACAGGTCGGGGATCTTGGTCATATCGGTTTCCTGATGGCCCGTGGGAGGTGCGGTCCGGGGCTTGATCCAGTCGCCCGTGATCATCTCTTTGTATCCCATGCCCGGTCCGACCATGGGATAGATGTGGGCCTTGGGATCGATGAGGACCTCGAGGAAGGCCGGGCCCTCGTGGGCCACAAAGGCCTCGAGGGCGCTGCGCACGTCGTCCTTCTTGTCCAGCCGCCGGGCAAAGGTGAACCCGTCGGCCTCGGCGGCCTTGACGAAGTCCTTCTTATGAAGGGCCTTGTCGCTTCCCGAAAACCGGTCGCCGAAGTACAGGGTCTGCCACTGGCGAACCATGCCGTCGCCCAGGTTGTTCAGCAGCAGCACCTTCACCGGAATGTCGTAGGTCGTGGCGGTTTCGAGCTCGCCGAGGTTCATGCGGATGCTGCCGTCGCCGTCCACGTCGATGACCAGCTTGTCCGGACAGGCCGCCTGGGCGCCAATGGCCGCCGGCAGGCCGAATCCCATGGTGCCCATGCTGCCTGAGGTGATCCAGGTGCGCGGATGGATAAAGTCGAAGTACTGGGCCGCCCACATCTGGTGCTGGCCCACGCCGGTGGTGACGATGGCCTCGCCCTTCGTAATCTGATTGAGGACCTCGAGCACGTAGTGCGGCTGGATGTACTGGCTCTCGCGGTTGTAGTCGAGGGCGTGCTCGCGCTTGAGCCGCGCCACGTGCCGAAGCCACGGCGCAAAGTCCTTCTGAAAGCCCTTCCCGCGCTCCATGAGCTCGCGCAGGGCCCAGCGGGCATCGCCCACGTGAGACCAGTTCACCGGCTTCACCTTGCCGATCTCGGCCGCGTCGATGTCGATGTGGGCGATGTATTTCGCCAGGGGCGCGAATTCCTTGACCTTCCCGGCGACCCGGTCGTCGAACCGGGACCCCACGGCGATGAGGAAATCGCAGTCCTCGACGGCGTAGTTGGCGTAGGCGGTGCCGTGCATGCCCAGCATGTGGAGGGCCAGCTCGTCGCGCGTGTCCATGGCGCCGATGCCCATGAGGGTGGTGACCACGGGAATGCCGAACCGCTTCGAGAACGCCCGCAGCTCTTCCGACGCGTTGCTGTTGATCACGCCGCCGCCCGCGTAGATCAGCGGACGTTCCGAGTTGCCGAGCATGCGGAAGAACTCGGCCGCGTCCTCCTTCGAGATCCGCGCCTCGCGCAGGGCCGCCATGCGCTTCTCATACCCGCGGAAGCTCAGCAGGCCCTCGCCCTGGAACACCATGTTGGCGTTCTGCACGTCCTTGGGAATGTCGATGACCACGGGCCCCGGCCGGCCGCTCCGCGCGATGGCGAAGGCGGTGCGCACGGTCGCCTCGAGTTCCTCCTCCTTCGAAACCAGGAACACGTGCTTGGCGCAGGCGCTCATGATGTTGTACACCGGCGCTTCCTGGAAGGCGTCGGACCCGATGGCCCCGCGGGGCACTTGGCCGCAGATCAGCACCACCGGCACCGAATCGGCCATGCAGTCGCGGATGGGCGTCACGCAGTTGGTGGCGCCCGGCCCGGACGTCACGAGGAACACGCCCACCTTGCCGCTGGCACGGGCATAGCCCGCCGCCATGAAGCCCGCCCCCTGCTCGTTGGCCGGCACGATCAGGCGAATGTGCTCGTCCGGCTCGTGGGCGGCGTTGTACCGAAACACGGCGTCGTAGGTCGGCAGAATGGCGCCGCCGCTGTAACCGAAGATGGTGTCTACGCCTTCGTCCACCAGCACCTGCATGACGATGTCGGCACCGCTCAGGGTCTGGCCCGCCAGCGGGTGGCGCGACGCGGGGGACTCGGCTACGATGTGGCTCTTTTCCTCGATCTGCATGGGGCTCGCCTCTGTCTTGGTTCGCTCGGGAGGTGCGAAGAATCAAAATGGTCCTCGGACCCGCAAGAGGTCCGAAGTGAAATAGACTAATCCTTTTCCGGGGCGGGTGTCAAATGGACTACAGCGCCACAAATACGGGCGTCGCTTCCATGATGAGGGAAGGCTCGCTCGGAGAAGCGGCCAGCTCGCGCATGAAGGCCTCGTACCCGGCGCGGGTGTGGGCCTCCAGAGACGCGCGGTTGTCGGGCGTGGTGTCGAGCATCACGCACTGCCACAGGTCCGTGGGCACGTAACGGTTGTCCACCCGTTCCGCCGACAATTCAAGGGCGTAGACCCGGCCCTGGGCCGCGAAGTAGATGTTCCCCGTCACCGCCACCACCATCTCTCCCGGCGCGGCGGGATCGGTGACCTGCGCGCGGACGCCTCCGAAAGCCAGAGGCACAACCGTCGTCCAGTCCACGCCTTGAGCCTCGAGACTGGCCCGAATGGTGTCGCGGATCTTCAAATTAAGCGTCAGCGACTCGGAATCGGCGTCGGCCGGCGAATTGCTCTCCGCCATCACCGCCGAACCGCCGAAAAGCAGATCCAGCCCCAGGCCCCCGCCCGACGGGTCCGCCGTGAACGGCTCGGGGCCCGTCCCGCTGACCCATTGGAACGCCGCCGTCGCCATCTCCGCCACGGCCCGGTCGTCCCCCAATCCGAAGTACCACAGCGACGCGGCCGTGACCGAGGCCAGCAGGACCAGAAAGACGAGAACCTTCTTGAAACCCTTCCACAAGACGCGGCGAGGCCGGGGCCGCCCGCCCAGGCTGATCTCCCGCATGAGCGTGGGTTCGAATTCCAGCGATCTCCCGCCGAAGGACCCCGACCGGGGCCCGAACACGTCTCTCGGCATGCCCGCCTGCTCCTCCCGGCGCTGCGCGCCTTTCCCTGTACCACTATCCCAATCGAGGCCCCGGAAGTTCCGCGCCCGGGAACCGACGCGGAGTCGGGTCGAGTCGGCGCGCCCGGCTGAAGTGCTCCGGAGCAGGGCGTCAACCGATTTCCTGTTTCGACGATCCACGGGAGCGCCGGAGTATTCGGATCGGAGAGGACTCGAAATGCGGCCACTGCCGGGGGAATCACTGACTTCTCGCGTTTCCGGGTCTTGCTCTCAAGCGACCCGGGCGTCACCGCCGCTCCCAAGGGGCGCCACCCGAGCCATTGTAGCAGACCCCGCCCCACAAAACCACTACCTTTTGTGTGAAACCTGCCGCCGAAAACCACCCGTAGTGGTCACTCCCGCGCGCCGCGCCCACATGTAGCGCCCTAGCCGACTACACGGCATCGTCCTCTCAGGAATCCCGCCCGCCCCGTGAGACTCCCGCGAACGGAATGGACGCACAGCGAGTCGCCCTAGCCGACTACATGGCATCGTCCTCTCAGGAATCCCGCCCGCCCCGTGAGACTCCCGCGAAGGGGATGGACGCTCAGCGAGTCGCCCCGACCAACGACCCAACCTGCCCTGTATCACCGTCCGCCGGAGAAATTCCCCGAAGGGGATGCATACGCAGCGATCCAGGCCGGCCTACCACGCGACCCTCCCGGGACTGAACGCGAACCGGCGGGAAATTCCCCGAAG
>CAYVOE010000371.1:0-5313 GCA_964452795.1 uncultured Nitrospiraceae bacterium | reverse complement strand
CCTCGTCGAACCCGACGGCGCCTTCCTCCTCGCGGGGATTCCCCCGGGCCAGTACCGGCTGCGGGGCGAAGACGGAACCGGGCGGGCCGTGGTCCGGACGGTGTCGGTGGAGGCGGGGGAGACCCGCACCGTGGATTTCGATTGTGTAGAGCCGTCGGCCTTCCTCGAGGGCGAAGTTGCAGCGGACGGCGACGCGCCACAGGTCGGATCGGTCGAGATCCGCATCGAGACGCCTTCGGGATACGAGCAGTGGGGGCCCTATCCCCTGCAGGGTGGCCGGTTTCACATCGGTCCGCTCCCGCCGGGGCGGGCCACGGTGGACGTTTTCGCCATTTCGAGGTCCAGCCGCACACGGCGTGGCGCCGTAGACGTGGATCTGGAGCCAGAGCAGACTCGGCGGCTCGAGATGGCCCTGGACGGGCGGTTCGAGGTGCGGGGCGTGCTCGAGGGCCTCGCACCCGGCCGCTATGCGCGGATTTATGCCTTTCCGGTAGGCTCGGACGAGCGGCCCGCGGACCGAGAGGCACTGGAACGCCTGGGCCGGCGGGCGGCGGGACGTCGTTTCGCGCGGGAAGACGGGCCGTTTCAGATATCGGGTCTGGAGCCCGGCCGGTACACGGTTCTCGCGGTGAGCCTCGAAGCAGAGACCGAAGAAGCGTTCAGCCGTGCGTCTCTGGCGTCGGTCGCTGTAGAGTTGCCCCAAGCGGCCGATGAATCGGTCGAGCTGCGTTTCGAATGAATGCGGGCCCCGCGTTTGTCGTCGGAATTGTGTTCGTGGGACCGCAGCCGTGGCAGGAGAAGGAACATGAGAGGATTGGGACTGGCGGTGCTGTGCGCCCTGGCGATGACGGCGGCAGCGGCCGAACAAGCGGATTCGTCCGGCGCATTCACGATTAAGGGCGGTGGCAAGGACCCGGTGCGGATCATCGAGCGGGACGGAACCGTGCGCCCGGTCGCTCCGCAGGATATGCAACTGCTGAATCGGTCGAAATTCGACGCCCGGGATCGGGTGCAGGTGCTTCCGGAGAAGCCGGCGGAACCGGAGACCGAGATCCCGGGTCCCGTCGAGGCTTCGACCCCCGCCGAGCCGGAAATCGCGGCCGAAGAGGAGGTGGAGAAGGCCCCGGCGGAAGATCCCGCGGCGCTGCGTCGAGCCGCCGAAGAGGAAAAGCGCAAGGCCGCGGAGAAGGAAGCGGCCCGCTATGCCAACAAGGACTACTCCTACGGTCCCGGCACCGCAGACGATGTCGATAAGACCGACGCGGTGGTGGAGTCGAAGCGCGGGAGCCGGAGCACCGCGGGGAACCGGCGCGGTCCGCGCAACGTCCGCGTGGGCGGGGAGTACCGCGTGCGGGTAAACGTGCGCGATTAGGGCCGCGCAGTCGCGGCGGGTCTGCCCGTTGTGCTATACAGGGGGCGCCTGCAAGTCGCGGCCGATGCCGGTCGCCACAACCGCGACGAGACCGAAGCCCCTCGGCTTTGGTCCGCGAATCGCTCGCAAGGGAGAAGTCCGATATTTGTCGTAGCCATGCTCCTGCTGGGCCTGGCGGTGGGAGTCATCAGCACCGGCCTGGGGATAGGCGGGGGCATCGTGATGGTGCCGGCCTTCATGCTTTTCGTGCCGGGAATGGACGCCCACACGGCCAAAGGCACCAGCCTCTTCATCATCATCTTCGTATCCCTCGTGAATGTATGGCGCCTGGGCCACCGCGGCGAACAGAAGCCCTGGGAGCTGGCGGCCATCCTGGCCGCGGGATCGGTGGTGGGGGGGTATCTCGGCGCGTGGCTGACCCAGTTCGTCACCGAAAGCCAACTCACCTGGATCTTCGTCATCGTGGTGATGGGGCTCGGATTCCGCTCGATCTTCGTGGAAACCCGCAAGCCCGCGCCGCGGGACGTGCCGCAGAGCCGGCGCTACACGGCCGGTCCCGCCATCGGCGTCGCCACGGGGCTGGTGTCGGGCGCCTCCGGCATCGGCGGCGGGCTCATCCTGGTCCCTCTGGCGCTTCAGACGGGCATCGCCCGTAACGAGCGGGTCGTGCTCCTGTCGAACATGGTGATGGTGGCCACGGCCGTGGCCGCCACGGTCGCCCACCTGATGGCGGCGAAGACCCTTCCCGAAGATGCGTACCAGTCGGACTTCACCATCGGCCAGGTGAACCTGGCCCTGGCGCCGCTGGTGTTCCTGGGGGCCCAAATCGGCGCACCCTTCGGCAAGGCCATCAACATGCGCCTCACCCTGCCGCAACGGCAGCTCGCCATGGGCGTGCTGCTCCTGGTCATCGCCCTGCGCCTCAGCTATCGCGCCCTCGGCTCGTAGCGTTGAGGCAAAGGCCCTGCGTCTCGTGCTATGGTGCCGGGGTCTATTTCTTCGGTGTAATCCAGAGTCCGTGCGGCGGATCGCTCGTGTACCGGCGGTCCTCCGATTCCGGGCCGGCCGTGTCGGGTCAGGATGGGGCGGTCTCGCCTTGAAGGAGCAATAACATGTCTTATCCGCTGTTTCGGCGCATGGGATATCTGAGTCTGTGGGCCTGCCTGGCGGCATCCGTCGCGGCGGCGCAGCCGACCTTCGGCGAGCGTTACCCGCTGGAAGTGCTGCCGTCCCAGACCCTGCGCACGGTCGATGAAGAGACCGGGGCCGAACTGCTCTATTTCACGCAAGGTCCTGACGAGCACGAAAACCTGTACTTCCACGAACGGTCGTGGCTCCAGGACGATTCAATGATCCTGTTCTACGGCCGCAGCGACAGGCCCGGTCTCTACGGTTACCTCACGGCCACGGGCGAGCGGGTCCGGTTGACGTCGTCGGACGGTGTCCGGCTGACCGGAGGGACGGCCACGCTGAAGCGACCCACCGTCTACGCCAAGGCGGGCGACCGCATCCTGGAAGTGGCCTTCGAGATGGAGCTTTCGGAGGATCCCGCCGAGACGCCGTCGAAAGTCTGGGCCCGGGAGCGGTTCCTCTGCGAGATGAAGAATACCTCGGGTTCGTTGAACGAGAGCTGCGACGGGCGCTACCTGTCCGTGGGCGGCGTCGACATCGAGAATCCCTCGTCGACGGCGGCGTACATCATCTCGACGGCCGACGGGCAATGGGAACGCGTGTGCGGAATGCCGCCGGGCACCACCGACCCGATTACGCACCTGCAGTGGAGCATCACCAACCCCTACTGGCTCAGCTTCGCCAACTCGCCCATCCGCATCTGGGTCGTGGACATCCGCGACGGGAAGCCGTGGGCGCCCTACGTCGAACGTCCGGGCGAACTGGTGACGCACGAAGTCTGGTGGGTGAACGACCTCATCGTGTTCTGCGGCGGAATTCACGAGAAGCCCCTCGAAGACTCCCACGTCAAGACCCTTGACCCGCGCACGGGCGAGGTTCGCATTATTGGCGAAGGGGCCTGGTGGCCCGGCGCCACGTCGGCGGAGCTGGCCCGGCGCAACTGGTGGCATCCCGCGGGAAGCCCCGACGGCCGGTGGGTGGCCGCCGACAACTGGCACGGCGACATCATGCTCTTCGAAGGACTGACGACCCGGCCCCGGCTGCTCACCACCAACCACCGGACCTACGGCGGCGGCGAACACCCGGAAGTGGGCTGGGACCGCCACGGAAACCAGGTGATCTTCGCCTCCCACAAGCTCGGCGAAGGGGTCCATGTCTGCGTCGCCACCATCCCCGAGGAATGGCAGGCCGAAGTGAGGCAGCTCGGCCGCCGCATCGAGTCCGCGGAACCGCCCGCGAAGCCCGAAAATTAGCGCCGAAGCGCCGCTCGGGGCGCCGGCGGGTATCGCCGGATTCCGCCTTTGTTTCCCGGGGCGCGGCAAGTACAATACGGCCTCTCCCGCCGGCCGACTCCAGGACGGATGCGGCGGGCGTGAGCGTTCATCGGGTTCAGCGACATCAAGAAAGCGATACCAGGGACGGGCGAGACCCGTGTCCAGGGAGGGAACAAGCAACATGACCGAGCTACAGGCCGCGGAACGGGAGCAGGAATCGTCGGGGGTGGAAGCGCGGGAACTGGGCGAGTCGTTCGGGGGGACGGTGGTCCGCGTAGACGCCGACGACTGCGACGCCTTCTTTCTCGAACACCAGGATGAATTCACCCTCGACGGTCAGACCCATTACCTGCGGCTGATGGGCGTGGGCAAGGCCCTGTACGACAACCAGACGGAGCCGACCCGGGTGTCGATCCTGGCGGCGCAAAAGGGCAAGGTCCGGGCCGCCGCCGAGGGCATCTACGTCTTGCGCAACACGGAGGGCAAGCTCTTCTTCGCCGGCTACGCCACCCGCATCGGGTGGGAAGACCCCCGGTCCTTCCTCGACCTGTCGGAGGCGGAAGGCTGGGTGCTGAGCGCGGACGACGAAAAGCGCGGCATCCTGCGGTTCACCAAGCCTGTCGAGAAGACCGAGGGAGACTGGGCGCCGGCGGTGTTCGCCGACGTGCCGTACCTCTACGGCAAGCCCGTCGCCCTGTCCGTCGGCCTCTACAACGCCTACCTCAACGCGGCGATGCGCGACATCCTCAACACCACGGGCTATTTGAAGTTCAAGATGGACGAGTTCGCCTCCGACGAGTTTATCCACGCCGCGGAGGTCCTCACGGCCGTGGCCAAGGAGAATTCCGAGGTGTACGGCAAGTTCCTCGGTGCACTGCGGCACAAGAAGGTTCTGATTGAGCCCGCCCGGGAATGGGTGCGCGAGGCCGCCGCCGAGAATCGACTTCCCCGGTTCCAGACCGCGCCCACGCTGAAGTACCTCGACGTCCTCGAGCGGGGAGGCGAAGTGGACACCCTGGCGCCGCAGCAGTTGAAGGATTTCCAGGACCTGGTGAACGCCCTGGCCCTATACGGAAGGGAAGGCGCCAAGAGCAGCATGCCGTCCCTGGCCCGCGCCGAGAATCTGTTGTTCCGCGCCGCCTTTGAAGACGTCTATGAAGCCGACGGCGGCGAACTGCCTCCGTACGTGGACCTGAAAGAGCGCGTCCAGCAGCGCTCCTAGACAGACCGAAATTCGAGCCATCCTGTCGAACGCGACCGATGGCAGAGCTTGAGGGGGGAATCCGACTCCGCCGCGATGCATAGGGAACCTTCACAGTCGCCGCTCATTCGGTGGCGCCGGCAAAATCAAAGCCTCTACGACGGCATCGTCCTTATCCTCTACACGTTGGTCGTGTACGGATGGACCTTGACGGTGCCGGCGCTGGGACGCGACTACGCCCACCTGGCGAATCCGGACGCCCTTCCGGGCCCGCTCGGCGGCGTGGTGGCCGCCATGGGCGCGGCCTTCGACGGTCGGCCGGTGCCGTACCGCCT